>JAABSN010000030.1 GCA_011390385.1 Thioalkalivibrio nitratireducens
TGCCTTCGGCGGCAGTTCCTCCATGCCGAGTTCGAACAGAAGGGGTTGCAGATCGTCCATCTTGGTTTCCAGGCTGGTTGCTGCTCGAGTGTGTCGCGGATCGGGGATCGCCAGGTTCAGGCGGCGTGTTGGTGCTTTTTCAGCATCGGGAAGCCGAGACGTTCGCGGCTAGCGTAATACGCGGCCGCGACTGCGCGCGCGAGTTCCCGAACGCGCAGGATGTAGCGCTGGCGCTCGGTCACAGAGATCGCGCCGCGCGCATCGAGCAGGTTGAAGCTGTGCGAGGCCCGCAATACCTGCTCATAAGCGGGGAGAGGCAGTCCGAGGCCGATCAGTCGATCACTCTCGGAGGCATGGATGTCGAAGGCCGCGAACAGGGCGTCCCGGTCGGCGTGCTCGAAATTGTAGGTCGACTGCTCGACTTCGTTCTGATGATAAACATCGCCGTAGGTCACGACGGTGCCGTCGGGTGCCTCGGTCCAGATCAGGTCAAAGACGCTCTCGACGCCCTGCAGGTACATCGCCAGGCGCTCCAGGCCATAGGTGATCTCGCCGGAAACGGGGCGGCAGTCGAGCCCGCCCACCTGTTGGAAGTAGGTGAATTGGGTGACCTCCATGCCGTTCAGCCAGACTTCCCAGCCGAGGCCCCAGGCGCCCAGTGTCGGCGATTCCCAGTTGTCCTCGACGAAACGGATGTCGTGGACCGTCGGGTCGAAACCGAGGTGGCGCAGTGAGCCGAGATACAGCTCCTGTATATCCGGCGGCGAAGGTTTCAACAGGACCTGGAACTGGTAGTAATGCTGCAGGCGGTTGGGGTTTTCACCGTAGCGGCCGTCGGTCGGTCGGCGCGAGGGCTGTACGTAGGCAGTGCGCCATGGCTCCGGGCCGATGGAGCGGAGAAAGGTGGCGGAATGGAACGTTCCTGCGCCCATCTCCATGTCGTAGGGCTGCAGCAGCACACAGCCCTGCCGCGCCCAGTAATCCTGCAGTTGCCGGATGAGATCCTGAAAGGTCAGCGAGGACTGTTTCATGATGTGCCTGAATAGCAAGGAAAAGCCGGCAGTATATCCGCCGGCACCGGGTTGCGGCCACCGATGAACGTGGAAAACTCGGCCGGTTCGCCTCTTTCAGACCATCCCGGGGCGGTGCGCCCCGCGTTCGGCGCCGGCATGATGTGGGCTCCGGCGGGGACAGGACGAGAGCCGTTGTCTACAATGCGCGTCGGGGGCGGGCTGTAGTACCTGAGCCGTTCCCGGTCGCCGTATTCCACGGTGATTTCCGGAGCCAGGTGCTGCCTGAGAAAATGGGAAACCGATGTCAACTGTTGAGCTGAACGCAGGACTGTGATTACCGATCCCGAGGGCACTCTGTTGCAATCGCGGGACCGGCGTTACCGGGCGACGCGCTTTGCCACCATCGTCGGCGCGATGGTCAATTCCCTGCTGGCAGTGACCCAGATCGTCAGCGGCTGGTTGTTCCAGTCGCAGGCATTGATCGCGGATGGCGTGCATACGCTGTCGGATCTGGTCAGCGATGGTGTCGTGCTGTTTGCCGCCGGCAAGGCCTCCGCATCTCCGGACCAGGACCACCCCTACGGGCATGGCCGGATCGAAACCCTGGCGACAGTCGTGGTCGGAGTGCTTCTGGCGCTGGCCGCGCTGGGTATTGCCTGGGGCGCGAGTCAGCGTCTGCTCGCCTGGCAGACACTGACCGGTCCAGCGACGCCGGCATTGGCGTTCGCGTTACTGACGCTGGTGGCCAAGGAGGGCCTCTACCAGTACACCGTAAGGGTTGCGCGCAGGATCGAGTCGCCGCTGTTGCAGGCCAATGCCTGGCATCATCGCTCCGACGCGATTTCATCGCTGGTGGTGCTGATCGGTATCGGCGGGGCACTGGCCGGGTGGCCGTGGCTGGATCCGATGGCCGCCATCGTCGTTGCTGTCTTCATCCTGCACATGGCCTGGCGTCTCATTTTCAATAGTGCTGCCGAGCTCATCGACACCGCGTTGGAACCGCAACAGGTCGCGACGATTCACAAGGCCATCGTTGCCGTGCCGGGAGTCAAGAGCGCGCACATGCTGCGGACCCGAAAACTGGGCAACGAGGCGGCCGCGGACGTGCACATCCAGGTGGCACCACGGATCTCGGTATCGGAGGGGCACCAGATTGCGGATGAGGTTTACCGGTCGGTCATGGCCAGCATGTCGACGTTGCGCGACGTGACAGTGCACGTGGATCCGGAAAATGACGAGGAACAGTTGCGTACGGTCGGTTTGCCGCTACGCCCGGAAGTCACGGAGCATATTCGGGCGGTGTGGGCGGACCAGCCGGAACTGGCGGCGATCGAGCAAGTGGGTCTTCACTACCTGTCCGGCAAGGTACACGTGACGGTCACGCTGCGCCTGGACGATGAGCCTGGCGGTGGGCAGCTGAACCAGCGTGCGGTCGATCTCTCAGAGTTGATTCACAGCGATCCCGGTCTGCAGGGTAAACTGGGAGAGGTCTCGATCCTGTATCGGGGGCGCACCAGAAATGTGCATCCCGCCGGCGAATCTGTTCGTTGATGGTGCATCCGCCGGTCATTTTCGGTGCAGTGCAGCAATCATGATGTCAGCATAGGCCGAAACATGTGCACGAGGATGCTGGCACAAACCCTGCTTATGAGCTCCATGTCGCCATTGTGCGTCCCACTGGGACTCACGGGCCGTTCACACTCTGAAGCCAACACGAAAGGAGAAATTCCATGTCTGCAGCCGACGTGCTGAATACCATCAAGGAAAAGGAAGTGAAGTTCATCGACTTCCGTTTCACCGACAGCAAGGGGAAGGAACAGCATGTCACCGTACCCGCCCATGAAATCGAGGAGGGAACCTTCGAAGACGGCAAGATGTTCGATGGTTCCTCGATCTCGGGCTGGAAGGGAATCAACGAGTCGGACATGATCCTGATGCCGGATGCCGATTCAGCGGTGCTGGATCCGTTCTTCGAGGATCTGACCCTGAATCTGCGCTGCGATGTGGTCGAGCCCGCCACCATGCAGGGTTATGATCGCTGTCCGCGTTCGCTGGGCAAGCGTGCCGAGGCCTATCTGGCGTCCACCGGCATTGCCGACTCGGCGCTGTTCGGGCCGGAGAACGAATTCTTCGTTTTCGACGACGTCAAGTGGGGGACGGACCTCTCCGGGTCCTACTGCAAGGTCGATTCCAGCGAGGCATCGTGGAACTCCGAGCGGGTCTACGAGGACGGCAACATCGGGCATCGTCCGACCGTGAAAGGCGGCTATTTCCCGGTACCGCCGGTCGATAGCCTGCACGACATCCGTTCGACCATGTGCGAAGTCATGACCGAGATGGGCCTGCACACCGAGGTGCACCATCACGAGGTGGCAACCGCTGGCCAGTGCGAGATCGGTGTCGGTGCGGCCACGCTCACGCGCAAGGCAGACGAGGTGCAGATTCTCAAGTACGTGATCCAGAACGTCGCCCACGCACACGGCAAGACCGCGACCTTCATGCCCAAGCCCATCGTTGGTGACAACGGGTCGGGCATGCACGTGCACATGTCTCTTTCCAAGGGCGGCAGCAACCTGTTCAGCGGCGATCTGTACGGTGGCCTGTCCGAGACGGCACTCTACTACATCGGCGGCATCATCAAGCACGCCCGCGCCCTCAACGCGTTTACCAACGCATCGACCAACAGCTACAAGCGTCTGGTCCCTGGTTTCGAGGCGCCGGTAATGCTGGCCTACTCGGCGCGGAACCGCTCTGCGTCGATCCGCATCCCGTTCGTGATGAGCCCGAAGGGCCGGCGCATCGAGGTCCGTTTCCCGGACTCGACCGCCAACCCCTACCTGGCATTCGCGGCGATGCTGATGGCCGGTATCGACGGCATCCAGAACAAGATCCACCCCGGGGATGCAATGGACAAGAACCTCTACGACCTGCCGCCGGAAGAGGAGAAGAACATTCCACAGGTGTGCCATGCGCTGGATCAGGCGCTGGAAGAGCTGGACAAGGATCGCGCGTTCCTGACCGCCGGTGGGGTATTCACCGACGACATGATCGACGCCTACATCGGCCTGAAGATGGAGGAGGTGACGCGCATGCGCATGACGACCCATCCCGCCGAGTTCGATATGTATTACAGCCTGTAGTCATGTAAGCCATCTGCGGCGCGGTTTGAGCCGCGACCATCAGGGCCGTGCCACGGAGCTTCCGCGGCACGGCCCTTTTTTCATGCCTTCTGCCCGGACTGGCGTGCAAGTCGCCCGCAGGGTGCCGTGAGGCGCAGCTGAACCGCACCCGGGCAATCCCCCGGCCTCCGGGCTTCGAGCGGTGCAATTCGCTGCGCTCATTGACACCCTACGCCTTTCACCGTCAGGGGTGGCCGCCGGTGCCATGGCAGTTAGCGTGCAAGAACCCGCGTAGGGTGCCGTGAGGCGCAGCCGAACCGCACCGTTACCACGCAGGCCCTGACCCCGAGCTCCCTCCCGGGCCTCCAACGGTCCAATCCGCTGCGCCCATTGGCACCCTGTGCGTTGCACCATCGAGGGTGACGCACGCCCCGGGCTTGGGGCCGCAAAAAAAAGGCCGCCCCAGGGGCGGCCGGATCAACCCAGGGCAATGCCCTGGGTTGCGGGCATTGCCTTCAGATCGCCTTGACCGCGCCGGCGGCCAGGCCCTTTGGGGTCTGCTGAATTTCGAAAGAGACCTTCTGACCTTCTGCCAGGGTCTTGAAACCGCTTCCATCGATTGCGGAGAAATGCACGAAGACATCCTTGCCGCCATCATCGGGAGTGATGAACCCGAAACCCTTGCTCTCGTTGAACCACTTCACGACACCAGTATTCACAACTATAAACCTCGTTACCAGAGAGAAACAAAAAGTGAGCGACTCGATGGCAACAGTCAACGGTGGCGGCTGAAAATCACGAAACGACCGGCACGATGCTGCTGAGCGAACCCTCACGCGCCTGACTATACGCCTCGCCCCGCAAGAACGCCAACAATTGTTTTCTTAAAGGGCGAGTGGGGCAGACACAGATACTTCATGGGCAGCCGGGTCAGTGAAGGAACGCCGCGCCTCTTTTGCGACGGGGAGTTGCGTCCGGGCTTCTCGTGGATTGATGCGTTGATGGTCCGTTGTTCACGCGGTGGCTCGGTGCCGCGTCCAGCAGCCGCCGGTATCATGGGTGTCGATGATCTCAGCACCTTTGCAAACCTCCTGCCCGCGCCGCCTGATCGCTTTGATGGACTCCCCGGTCGCGCGCGACCGGGCGGCGGCATGGATCCGTGGCGTCGCCGCCAGTCATGACATAGCCTGGATCGGCGCACGGATACCACCTGAGGTCGACGGAGTACATCCTGCGCAGGCAGGGCACTGGCTCGGCCGGGAACTGGACGCGTTGGTGTTCGATACCGGTGCCGAGTTAAACGGTGACGCCCTGGCGATCGCGGCGGGCCTGGTGCGGGGGGGTGGCGTTTTTCTGCTCCTGTTGGGCTCACTCGTCCCGACGGCATTCACACAGCGCCTGCAACGGTTCCTCCAGGAGGACTTCGTGGAATGGTTGGGTTCGGACGCGGAGTTACCCATGCCCGGGACCATTCGCCGGGTTGCCGAGCCGCGCCTGAATGCCGGTCAGGCGCGCATTTTTCACCAGTTGGCGGAGTGGCCGCACGAATGCGATCGGTCGCGTGTGGCGATCACCGCGCCACGTGGCAGAGGCAAGTCGACCCTTCTGGGTGCCCTGGTCAGTCACTGGCGGACCCGTGGCAATGTTCGATTGTTGGTCACGGCGCCGAACCCCGCAGCCATCTCGCCACTGCTGGAAGCGCCACTCCCGGCACCGGGTTCCGGACGCGGCTCCGGCCTGACGAACCTCTACGTGGCTCCGCAGGAACTTCTGGCGCGGCGCCACGAGATTGATCTGCTGGTGGTCGACGAGTCCGCGGCGCTGCCGGTCCATCGCCTTCTGGCTTTGGCTGCGTTGGCGCCAAGGGCAATCTTTGCCACGACGACAGCGGGTTTCGAGGGTAGTGGCCGGGGTTTTCGCCTGCGGTTCCTCGAAGCCCTGCGGCAGCAGGATCACCGGTTGCGCGAGTTTACCCTGGAACGGCCGGTTCGGTGGCCCCAAGACGATCCTCTCGAGGACTGGATCACGCGTCTGTTTCTCCTGGACGCGGAGGCGCAGGCAACGGCGTCCGACGGAGTCCCGGCCGTGCAGATGCGCTGGCTTTCGGGCGAAGAACTCGCGCAGAGCGACCGTCTCCTTGCGGCGCTCGTCGGGCTCCTTTCGCATGCCCATTACCGGACCCGGCCATCGGACCTGCAGCGTTGGCTCGACGGCGACGGCGGTTTCATCGGGCTTCTTCGAACGGTTTCCGGCGGAGAAGTGTTGGGGGTGGTCCTTGCCCGCAGGGAACCGGGCCTCGATCACGCGCTGGCTCGCTCCGTCTGGTGTGGAGAGCGGCGGCCGCCGGGGCGTTTTCTGCCCTGTGTCCTGGCCGGGCACGGGTCTCGGGAAGCGGCTGGATGGTCAGCGCTGCGGGTAGCCCGGATCGCGGTGCATCCCCGATGGCAGCGGCGTGGGCTGGGGACCCGGATGCTCGAGGCCGTGCTGCGTGTGGCCCGGCGCAATGGTTTCACCCTGGTCGGCGCGAGCTTCGGGGCGCGACCCGACCTGGTGCGTTTCTGGAATTCCGCTGGATTCCGAACCCTGCGGGTAGGCTTCCGGCGCGAAACCACCAGTGGGCTGCATGCTGTCGTGGTCATGCGCAGCTTGAGTGTGGAAGCGGGCGCCGAACTGGATATGCTTGCGGGTCAGGCGGCCGCCGACTGGCCGATCTGGTGCCGGGGGCCGTTGCGTGAACTGGAGACGGATACGGCGGCGACGGTGCAACAAGGCTTTCCGCAGCCGTGCCCGTGTGCTCCGCAGCAGGACCTCGACTCGGTGCTCGCTTTCGCCCACAGCCAGCGGATCTTTGAACTGGCCCTGCCGGCGCTCCATCGTTGGTTATGCGCCGAAGCCGCACTTCTCGACCGTCTGTCCCCGCGTGAACGGCGACTGCTTGCAGCGGCCGTACTGGATCTGCGTGGCTGGTCCGAGCTGTGTGCGCTGGCGGGGGAATCGGGACGCGCCGGTGTGATTCGTGAGTTGCGCCGGATCGTGCGAGCAATCGCTCACGTCGAAGCCTCGAGTGCCTCCCAACGGGCGTAGGCTCCGGCCAGTTCCTTTTCCAGTATGTCGAGTTCCCGCTGCAGTTCCTGAATGCGCTCCAGTGAGCCCCGGAATGTTTCCGGGTCCGAAAGACGCGCAGCCAGATCCTCGCGCTGTTTCTCCAACCGCTCGATGCGCGCCGGCAACTGCTCCAGTTCCCGTGCGTCCTTGTAGGACAGTTTGCGGGTCGTCGGAGCGGCAGGTGCCGCCGGCTGCGGCTTGCCGGTCGCGGTTGGCGAACCGGTCGAACGCTCCGGCGCCTGGATGCGCGTTTCGAGTAGCGGTGCGGTCACGCGCGCCGGCAGATCGGACCAGCCGCCGACGAATTCCTCGGCACCGCCACTGCCGTCGAGGACCAGGGTACTGGTGACGACATTGTCGAGAAAGGCGCGGTCGTGGCTGACCACCATGACGGTGCCGGTGTACTCGATCAGCAGGGTTTCCAGCAACTCCAGCGTCTCGACATCGAGGTCATTGGTGGGTTCGTCGAGGATCAGCAGATTCGCCGGGCGCAGGAAGAGCCTCGCCAGCAGCAGGCGGTTGCGCTCGCCACCGGACAGCGCGGAGACCGGCTGCCGCGACCGTGCCGGCGGGAACAGGAAGTCCTCCAGATAGCTCAGGATATGGCGGGTGTTGCCGTTGACCGTAACGCGGTCCCGGCCCTCGCCGACCGCATCCTGTACCGAGGCGCGTTCGTCCAGTTGTGCCCGCGTCTGGTCGAAGTACGCAATCTCGAGCTGGGTACCCAGGGTCACGGTTCCGGAGAGGGGGGGCAGTTGCCCGATCAGGCCCCGAAGCAGCGTTGTCTTGCCGGCACCGTTGGGCCCGACGATGCCAAGCCGATCGCCCCGCTGGAGCAGCAGATCGAGTTCCCGCACCACGGTTTTCCCGGGGTAACCGAAGCTGGCCTTCTCGGCCTCGATCACGCGCTTTCCGGACCGCTGCTCCGGGCTCAGGGCCAGGCGTACCTGCCCCTGCCGTTCCCTGCGTTCCGCGCGCTGGCGCCGCAAATGCTCCAGCGCCCGGACCCGACCCTCGTTGCGGGTCCGTCGCGCCTTGATGCCCTGGCGGACCCAGGTCTCCTCCTGGGCCAGCTTCTTGTCGAACTCGGCGCGCTGTCGCACCTCGGTTTCCAGTCGCTCGGCCTGGCGCTGGCGGAACGCCTCGAGACTGGGAGGATGTTCGTACAATTGACCACGGTCGAGTTCCAGGATTCGCGTGGCGAGGCGTTCCATGAAACTGCGGTCATGGGTGATGAACACCACGGTCATCGCGGTGCCGGCGAGCATGCCCTCCAGCCAGGCGATCGCGGCGATGTCGAGGTGGTTGGTCGGCTCGTCGAGCAGCAGCAGGTCGGGTGCCCTGACCAGTTCCCGAGCCAGCCAGACACGGCGCCGCAAACCGCCCGAGAGTTCGGCGAAAGGCTGGTCGGCCGGCAGCTCGAGGCGCGAAAGCGTGGTCTCGACGCGGTTCTGGAGCGACCAGCCGTCGACCGCGTCCAGTTCCGCCTGTACCTGCCCCATCGCCTCCAGGGCCTTCATGTCACCCTGGGCGGCCTCCTGGCTCAGGTGATGGAACCGCTCCAGCAGCAGCCCGTTGCTGCCGAGGCCCTCGGCGACCACGTCGAAGATACTGCCATGCACGTCTTCCGGCAGCTCCTGGGTCAGGTAGGCGGTGACCAGGCCGTCCCTGCGCGTGATCTCTCCAGAGTCGGGCGGGATCTGGCCAGCCAGGATCTTCAGCAGCGTCGATTTGCCTTCCCCGTTGCGTCCGGCGATACAGACGCGTTCTCCCGGTTCCAGGCTCATGTCGATGCCGTCGAGCAGCGATGCCATGCCATAGGCCAGGTGGATACCTTTCAGGGTCATCAGTGCCAACGGGTCATACCTCGGGCATGCGCCAGGCGCTGATTGCGCCGGCGAGACTGAACAGTGCGAGCAGCAGGATCGCGAACTCGGTTCCCGCGAGTTGTGCCACGAGGCCGAACAGGCCTCCGACCAGCAGCAGGACTCCGATCACGGTGTTGCTGACCGCGGTGAATGCGGCGCGGGTCTCCTCGGTGGCCATGTCGACCAGATAGGTCTTGCGGCCAAGGCGTACACCCGCGTGGCTGACCCCAAGGATGAAGAACAGTGTGGCATAAAACCAGCCGTCCAGAGCGTAGGTCAGCCCGAACCAGCTGACCACGGCCAGCGCAATACCCAGAAACCCGGCAATCAGTCCGGAGGCGATCAGAACCCAGCGTGACGAGCGGTCCGACGCCCGACCCCAGATCGGTGCGCTGAGCGCGGAGGCGAGACCAGTGGCCAGTATCAGCAGGCCCAGCGTGACGAAGCTGCCCGAGGTTGCATCCTCGGCGAGCAACACATAGAAGGGGAGCGCCAGAGCAGTGCTCATCAGCAGGGCGCGGGTGAGCACGAAATGGCCGAAATCGCGGTCCTGCCAGAGCAGGCTCAGCGAACGCAGCGCCGCGGCCACCGCATTGCCGCCACCCTCGGTCGCCCCCGGCTGCTCGCGAAGACCGGCAAAAGTCAGTGCGGAAAGCCACCAGGCACCAGCCGCTGCGACAAGGAGTGCCACGAAGACGCCGATATTCGCATCTTCCAGTTGCGCCAGGCTCAGATAGAGTCCCAGGGCCAGTGTCGCGAAGCCAGCGGCGGAGGCGGCGTAGCCCATCACCGTGCCGCGCCGGGTCTTGGCGATCGTTTTTCCCAGCACGTCTTTCGAGGCGACCGAGTTCACGCCCCTCGACAGCGCAAACAGCGTCAGCAGAATGAGGATCGCCCAGCCCGCCGCAGCGCCCTCCAGGGTGAAAGCGACCGCGGCCATCAAGGCCACGGAGATTCCCTGGCCGACACTGCCCGCGACCCAGAACCACTTGCGCACGGGCTGCCTGCGGATTGCTGCGGCCACGAAGAGTTGCGGCATCAGCGAACCCGATTCGCGGATCGGCACCAGGAATCCGGCGAACGCCGCAGGCACTCCGAGAGCACCAAGCATCCATGCCAGAACCAGTCGTGCCGAGGCGAGCTCGTCACCGATCTTGCTCAGTGTGTTGGCGACCAGGTGGATGAAGAAGTTGACGGGCTGGGCATCACACGCCGACTCGGGGATGTCCTTGCATACCCGAGCGTCCTCGTCGCCCGCGATTGTCTCGTACAGGCCGACGAACGGCTTTTCGGAAGGGTCGGTTGCTTGCACGTTTTTTTCGATCGCGGCCGGGCGGGATCAGCGGCGCCAGCCCAGCGGATCATCGGGGTCGATTCCATGGCGGAAGGGTATCCGGCGATCGTGATTGGTCAGCTGATAGACATTGCCGATCCAGTTGTTCACTACCGCCAGTGCACTGTCGTGCCAGGTATTGTCCAGACGGTCGAGCAGCAAGGCTTCCGGCATCGGCGGAGCCGGAGCGCGCCGTTGCAGCGACTGAATAACCCGCTCGCGGTGTTCCTCCAGGATTGCGGCGGCCTGCGGCGCCAGATAGCTTACCGGAAGCGGTGGGAAGTCCTCCCGCTCACCGTTGATGAAACGGACGACCTCGCGCTTGTATTCCTTCAACAGGCTGATGCTGTCGTACTCGGGGTGGCCCTGGAAGAAGACCATGCGGAAGCCATCGCGAGACACGGCGAGATGCACGCCAGCCTGTTCGCTCTCGACCAGGACCTTGAGCCCGTGGCGTTCGAACTGCTCGCGCGAGACGTCGTTGAACCGGGAATGGGGCACATCGAAGCGGGTATTGACGCCGGCAACGAGCGGATGCCCGCGATCGACCACGCGGTGATCGAAGACGCCCCACAGCTTCGGCCCGCGGTGCCGGCGGCGCTCACCGTAGCGCGCCTGCATCACCGCGTGGGTGGCCAGGCACGAGCACAGCGTCGAGGTCACATTGTTCCATGCCCATTCGACGACTTCCGCCAGTGGCTCCCAGAAGGGTTCCATGGCCAGGTCCGGCTGGTTGACGTTGGCTCCGGTAATGATCAGGGCATCCAGGCCTGCCTGCTTGATGGTTTCAAAGGTCTCGTAATACTGCTCGACATGGGCCTGGCCCCCTGGCCCACGCGGCAGTTCCGCCAGGGTGAACGGATGCATGTAGAACTGCGCGATCTGGTTGCTTTCGCCAACCAGGCGGAAGAACTGGCGTTCGGTGGCCGCCAGTGCGGCGTCAGGCATCATGTTCAGCAGGCCGATATGCATGGCCCGGATGTCCTGGTGCAGCGCGTAATGCGAGGGCAATACGGTGCCGCCCTCTTCACGCAGCCGGGAGAAGGCGGGCAGGTCGGTATGCGCGACCAGTGGCATCAGTGGATCCCCTCGCGCTCCAGCGCCCGTACCACGAGATCGTCGAACTCGGCGGCGTCGCTGATCTGCGCGAGTTCGCTGCTCAGGATCGTGTAACCGTGGTCGCGGGCGATGGCTTCATAACGGGGGAGACGCGCGCGGAACAGGTGCGGGAAGACCCAGCGCACGAAGTCGTCGGGGTCGATCTGCGCCACATATTCGAGTTCACGTTCGAGCATGTAGCGGTTCAGATGCTGATCCAGGAACGCCTCGCGATAGTACAGCGGCTTCGGGTCGCGCTCTGCGCGCGCGATCAGTTCGCGCTCGTTCTGTTCGGACGCCTTGATGTAGAGGATCAGGGTGTGTCGGGTCAGGGTTTCCATGACCTCGGGGGATTCGAGTTCGCTCATCGATCCACCGGCATCATTGATGAAATGCGGATAGCCGAACAGCGTCTCGGCCTTCTGGATGAAGTCCGGAACATCCAGCATGGCCTGTACCTCCGCCTCGCGGTGCAGGGCCTGGCGCCGCTTGAATTCGGTCAGCGACAGTCCTCCGCGCTCGGGGTTGCCCAGCTTGCCCAGAAAGCTCGAGACCGGGCTGAGATTGTCGACGGTGATGTTGTTGATGATCTGGATCGAATCCGTGCGCAGCAGGGTACGCAGGAAGGGTACCTGCATGGCCTGTGCCTTGATGTTGTCCAGGATCGGTTCGCTCAGGTAGCGCGTGCCGATGCGGTAATCCCCGGAGTAGTGAAACCAGTCCTCGCGCCGGAGCATGTTGGACAGATGCGTCTTGCCGACACCCGACATGCCCAAGAGAGTGATGCGCCGGTGTGGCAGGCTCCGGTATTCCGCTGGGGTCAGGCGCATGTTCTGGTCACCGTCGCAGGATGAGCAGGACCCCGGCGGCCAGTGCCAGGGCGCTCATCACGTAGTGGTCGTACTGGAACTGGAGATGCAGCAGTCCGCGCAGCCCGTAAAGGACCAGCCAGATTCCCAGAAGCAGACTGCCCAGAAAACGCATTGCAGAGATTCCTCGGTCTGGATGGTGGCGTGGCGGCCGCGGTCTGGGCGCCATGCCCATTCGGCCCATGGTTTCAACGGATCAGTCGGCTGACGGCCCGAAACTGCGGGTCGGCGGCATCGCGCAGCCATTCGAACAGCACGGACTCGTGGTTGGTGATGACCGCACCAGCTGCCCGCATGCGCTCAATGCCGTTGGTCTTGAGTCGGGGGTCGCGGCTACAGACCGCGTCCGCGACCACGAACACGCTTTCCCCAGCGGCGAGCAGTTCCAGCGCTGTCTGGAGAACACAGACATGCGTTTCGGTACCGCAGATGATCACGTCCGCGCCGGTAAGGCGGTGAACGAGGTCGCGGTCGGCACAACACGAGAAGGCCGTCTTTTCGGTACGGCCGTCATCGGTTTCGAGCAAACCTCCCAACGAGCTGCTGATCGCACCGAGCCCGCGCGGGTATTGCAGGGTCGTCTCGATCGGAACCTCGAGCAGGCGAGCGCCCTCGATCAGGCGCCCCGTGTTCCGTACCACGTCGGCGCGATCGTCTTCGGGCATGGCATCCAGCAGGCGCTCCTGCAGGTCGATCAGTAGCAGTCGCGAGTGCCTGCGCTCACAAAGACGGGCTTGTCCCGCGCCGGATGCCCCAACATTCACTGATTACTCCAGAAACGAATTGATGCGCTGCAGGTCCGCAATGCTCAGGGTACCGACCGCCCGTTGCAGCCGCAGCGTCTCCAGCAGATAAGCGTAGCGGGCCTCGGCATAGTCGCGTTCGGCACGAAACACTTCGCGCAGGGCGAACAGCACGTCGACCTGGGTACGGGTGCCCACCTCGAATCCTGCGTCGGCCGATTCGAAGGCGGCACGGGTGGACTCCAGGGCCTGGGCCAGCGCGCGTGCGCGCGATGCGTTCGCGATCACGGAAAGATAGCTGCTGCGCGTATTCTGCACGGTGCGGCGTTCGGTCAGGACCAGGCCTTCCTGGGCTGCTTCGAACTCTTCCCGGGCCTCCCGCGTCAGCGCGCTGACACGGCCACCGGTATACAGCGGTATCTGCAGGCGCAGCCCGATCTGAGCCTCGGTCCGGTCGTTGAACTGGCTGCTGGCAGGTCCGTTGACACCGGAATATCCGGTGTCGCTCACCGATGCGCCGAGGCCAAGGGTCGGTGATCCTTCCGCGCGCTGACGTGCGATCTGCTCACGTGCCGTTTCGGTCGCGAGCCGCTGAGCCCTGAGTTCCTGATTGGTTTCCAACGCGGCTGCGACCCATTCGTGCGGGTCGGCCGGTTCCGGATTGACCATATCCAACGCGGTGCCGAGTGCGGACAGGCTGTCATAGTACCGGTTCGTGACCACCGCCAGTTGCTCTTCGGCCAGGTCGACCGCGTTCTCGGCCTCGATCGCTGCGGCGACCGCGAGATCGAACTGGGCCTGCGCCTCCTTGACGTCGGTGATTGCGATCAGACCGACGTCGAAGCGGCGCTGTGTCTGATCCAGCTGACGGCTGATGGCTTCGCGCTCGGCACGGCGGAAATCGAGCGTTTCCTTGGCAATCATGACGCCGAAATACCGGTCGGCCACGCGCAGGATCAGATCCTGGCGGGCGGCGTCCAGATTGGCGGCCGCCCGCTCGATCTGGAGGTCGGCCTGGCGGACGCCGATGCTGTTCCGGCGGTCGAACAGACTCTGATCCAGCTGCAGACCGAGATTTCGCCTTGTGCCATCGACACTGGAACTGCCGTCGGGGTCGGAATAGAACGCGCCGAGTTCGGCGTCGGCCGAGATCTGGGGCAGCAATGCCGAACGGGCCAGTGGCCGGGCTTCGAGAACGGCACGATATTCGGCCTCGGCCGCGCGCAATTCGGCATCCTGTTCCTGAGCGTGTTCGAAGACCTGAAGCAGATCCTCGGCCTGAGCGGCGGCTGCCCAGAGCATGCAGGCGAAACTGGCGGCACTCAGCGTGCGGAGCATCTTCATGGCATCATTTCCAGGGCAGGGAGTGCTCTATGCTATCAGAGCACGAGCCAATTTTGGGCAACCCGAACGCAACCAGGACCCCGGCGTTGCACTGCCCCCAGCCTGCTATGGCGGCGTCGTCAGAAGACGAACGCGGGCTTCGGTTCGAAACCCGCCAGCGGCTTCAGGTCGGTTTCGAAGAGTTTCTCGGTGCGGTAGCTGTCCTCGGCAACGCGGATGATCAGTAACGCCTCCATGACCGGAGGGGTGCCGACCACGACGAACAGCCGCCCGCCGAGGCTCAGGCGGGACTGCAGAAACGGGTCGTATTCTGCCATCGCGCCGTTACAACTGATCACGTCGTAGCGTCTGCCGGGCGGGGACCATTCGGGGGTCACGGTGGCCGTACGCAATTGCGCGTTGTCGATCCCGAGGGCATCGAGCCGCGAACGGGCTGCCAGCCTGAAGGCATCGACCCGTTCCACGCTGTCCACCTGGGCAGCGAGCCGGGCGAGGCAGGCGGTCACATATCCGGACCCGGTTCCGATTTCCAGGGCGGTGTTGCTGTGCCTGGGGGCCAAGGCCTGCAGCAGGCGCCCAATGACCTTGGGTGCGAGCATGAATTCGCCGCTGCCAAGGGGGATTTCGGTGTCGGCGTAGGCGAGGCCTTCCCGGCCTTCAGGCACGAACTGCTCGCGTGGCAGCGCTTCCATCACGTCCAGCACGCGCATGTCCAGCACATCCCAGGGACGTATCTGCTGTTCCACCATATTGCTGCGTGCCTGGGCGAAATCCATCGACTGATCCTCACGGAAGAAAGCAACCGAGCGAAGGGTACGGCGGCCCACTCCCGGAGGCAAGGGCGCGGCAAGCGGCTGGAATTCAGCCCTCCCGACCGGAATCTCTCCGCTGCAGTTCCAGCGCCGCAATGGCTGCTGTTCTGTTGCTGCGCAGTGCCGCGCCCAGCTTTTCTCCTCGGAGCCCTTGTTCGAGCAATGGCACGGGGGACACGGAAGCCATCGCGCGCGCTGCCTCGCGTACGGCGTCCGCCTGAGGGTAGGGGCGCGCCGCGAAGCCGGTACGGCCCCGAAAGTCGGCTTCGACCGCGGCAAGGAACGGGTCGAGTCCTTCGGGACGGCGCAGGATATCGAGGCCCTGAAGCAGCTTCAGGACCGTGCGCGGACGCAGTTCGAAGAAGCGGTGAACCAGGCCATGGTAGTGCGCAACCTTGAGCGCCAGGTCCCGGTAGCGGCCCGGAATGCGCAGGCGCTGTGCCAGACCGCGTATCAGTGCCATGCCGCGCTGTTCGTGGCCGTGATGTCCCGGCAGTATGTGAGCCGGAGTGTTGCCCTTGCCCAGATCGTGTGTGAGCGCCGCGAATCGGACCTCCGGAGAGGAACTGAGTCGGGTGGCTTGCTCCAGGACCATGAACGTGTGGACACCGGTATCGATTTCCGGGTGATACTGCGGTGGCTGCGGCACGCCGAACAGTCGAGCGACCTCTGGGAACAGGACGTCGAGCGCTCCGGTCGAGCGCAGGATCTCGAAAAAACGGACCGGCGCCGGGCTGGCCAGCGCCTTCTCGCATTCCGCCCAGACCCGTTCCGGCACCAGGGCATCCACTTCACCGCTCGCGACCAGTTCGCGCAACAAATCGTGGGTGCTCTCGGCGACGATGAATCCGAACGGAGCCAGTTGTGCCGCCAGACGGGCCACACGGAGCAGTCGGACCGGATCCTCGGCAAAGGCCGCGGACACGTGGCGAAGCACCCGTGCGTCGAGATCCTGCTGGCCGCCGAAGGGATCGATCAGACGGCCATCGCTGGTTTCGGCCATCGCGTTGATCGTAAGGTCCCGGCGCTGAAGATCTTCCTCCAGGGTGACTTCCGGGGCCGCGTTGAACGTGAAGCCATGATAGCCGCGTGCGGTCTTGCGCTCGGTTCTCGCCAGCGCGTATTCCTCGTGCGTCGCCGGATGCAGAAACACCGGGAAGTCCCGTCCCACCGGCCGGAACCCTCGGGCCTCCATCGCTTCCGGGGTGCTCCCGACGACGACGTAATCGCGCTCATGAACCGGCCGGCCGAGCAGGCGGTCGCGTACCGCTCCGCCGACCAGAAACGTCTCCATGGCTTATTCGCGCTGGCCCGTACGCAGACGCTGCATGCGGGCCTGATGACCCTCCTGACCGAGGTAGGCCGGTGCCACACTCTCGAGCAGGGTCGGGCAGGGGAGGGTTTCGCCGGTGCATACGCTATCGATCGACAGTGATGCCAGATTGTCCCGCGACAGCGGCTTTCCGGGTACGAATTCGAGCATCCAGGCCTGCGCTTTGGCCGCCCAGCCGGGCAGTGCGATGATCGGGCGCCGGTGCCCGGTCAGGCGTCCGGTATAACGGACCAGATCGCGAAGGGTGTAGCTCCGCGGGCCACAGAGCTCGAAGCCCTTGCCATACGTGGCGGGATCGTCGAGGCAGCTCACGAAATGATCGGCAACGTCGCCAACGAACACGGGCGCGAATCGTGCGTCGGCGCCGGCCAGCGGCATGAATGGCGCGAGTTTCAACAGCCCCGCGAAGCGGTTCATGAAGGAGTCTTCGGGGCCGAAAATGACCGATGGCCGGAACACCGTGACCGGGAAGGCGGTGGTGGCCAACACCGCCTTCTCGGCAGCCGCCTTGCTGCGCAGGTAATGGCTGGGTGGGTCTGGCATGTCCGCCTTCAGCGCGCTCATCTGCACGAAGCGTTGCACACCCGCGGCTTCGGCTGCTGCCAGCGCCTTCTCGGTCAGTTCGGTGTGGACCTTGCGAAATCCGGATCCGTCGTGCCCCTTCTCATTCAGGATCCCGACCAGATTGATCACCGCGTCGCTATCGGCGAAGAAACGGTTCAGTGTCGCAGTATCATGCGTATCGGCAGCGACCAGTTGCACTTCCGGAATGATCCTGAGATCCCGATGCCGTTCCGGATGCCGGGTCAGGATACGCACACGGATATCCTTGGCGGCGAGCCGCGCCACGATGTACCGACCCACGAAGCCGGTACCACCGAGGATGGAAACATGATTGATCGCCATGGCCTGTTCGTCCTGAATTCGTGGGTATCCGTTCTATATTACCGCGCCTGATCCGGGGCGGCATGTGGCCCTTCGGGTGCGGCCGTTGCCGGTTGCCCCTCGCCGGCGCAGGCATCGCGGCTGCGAATGCTCGGGAACCGACCCGGTACCGCATGGGTCCCCTGTCTTGCGATCGGTCTGCATGCGGCTTCTATAATCCGGATGATCAGACACGCCAGCGCTCCGAGATGCGCTGGTGCCACGGCCACGCGAGGTATGCCCATGACCGACGAACTGATCAGCATCAATCCTGCTACCGGGAAGCGCATCCGGAGCTACCCGGCGCTTGGGGCGGCGGAAATCGATCGGGCGGTGACGCTGGCCGCCGAACATTATGCCGGCTGGGCACGACTGCATGTCGGCAAGCGGGTCGAATGTCTGCAGCGGTTGGCGCAGTTGCTGCGTGAGCAGTCGGAACCGCTGGCGCGCAAGGCGACGGAGGAGATGGGTAAGCGCGTCACCGAGGCCCGCGCGGAGGTCGAGAAATGTGCAACGTTGTGCGATTACTATGCCAGCCATGGTCCGGATTTTCTGGTCGATCAGATGGTCGCCTCCGGTGCAGGCCGCTCGCTGGTGGCATGGCAGCCGCTCGGGCCGATATTGCTGGTCATGCCCTGGAATTTTCCGTATTGGCAGGCGATGCGCCAGGCGGTACCAGCGACCCTCGCTGGCAATACCGTGCTGTTGAAGCATGCGTCGAATGTCCCCGGTTGCGCGGCCGCCCTCGCGGCGCTGTTCGACGAAGCCGGGTATCCGCAGGGTGTATTCCAGAACCTCGCGATCGGCTCGGATGCGGTTGATCAGGTGATTGAAAATCCGCGCGTCCGCGGTGTCAGTCTCACCGGTTCCGAGGGCGCGGGTCGTGCGGTCGCGGGCCTTGCCGGCAAGGCGCTGAAGAAAACCGTGCTGGAACTGGGTGGTTCGGACGCCTTCATCGTGCTCGACGACGCCGATCTGGATCATGTTGCCGAGCAGGCGGTCAAGGCCCGCTTCCAGAATAACGGGGAGACCTGTATTGCCGCCAAGCGTTTTATCGTCGAAGCCACGATCGCCGATGGCTTCGTGGCACGTTTCAAGGCCGCTATCGAGCGAATGAGGGTCGGTGACCCGATGGCCGAGGACACGGATCTCGGTCCGCTGGCACGGCAGGACCTGCGGGATGATCTGCACGATCAGGTCCACCGCAGCATGGAAGCCGGAGCCGTCTGCGTGACCGGTGGGCAGGCGCTGGATGGTGACGGGTATTTCTACGCGCCGACACTGCTCGATCAGGTTGGGCCCGGAATGGCCGCCTTCGATGAGGAGACCTTCGGGCCGGTCGCGGCCGTGACCCGCGTGGCCGATGCGGAGGAAGCGGTCGCGATGGCCAACGCGTCTCGCTACGGGCTCGGTGGCAGCGTCTGGACCCGCGACCAGGCCCGAGGCGAGCGGCTCGCGCGGGAGCTCGAGTGCGGCTGTGCGTTCGTGAACGGGATCGTCCGGAGTGATCCGCGGTTGCCTTTCGGCGGGGTCAAGGATTCCGGATATGGGCGCGAACTATCGGCACTCGGCATCCGCGAGTTCGTCAACGCGAAAACGATCTGGGTGGATTGAAAGCCGGGTTCCCCGGCGGCTTCAGCCGCCGGTCATCGACATGAAGCGGATGATCTTGTCCGGATTTTCCTTGAACTCGTGGCGCTCGGGTTTCAGCGCAATGGCTTCATGGATCGCGTCTTCGATATCTGCGTCGGAACACCCGGCGCGCAGCCGGGGGCGCAGTTCCAGCTTGTGTTCGTTGCCGAGGCAGGTGTAGATCGTGCCGTCGACTGACAGCCGAACGCGGTTACAGGTCGCACAGAAGTGCTGGGAGATCGGGGTGATGAAGCCGATTCGCAGCGCACTGCCAGCGACCTGGACGTAACGCGCCGGGCCACCGCCGGGCATCATTCCGGGTAGGAGTTCGTAACGGCGCGCAAGCCGTGCCTTCACGGTCTGCAGGTCGACGTAGCTTCCGACCGCCTCACGGCCGGTGTCTCCCATGGGCATGGTTTCGATGAAGCGCAGGGTGAACCCGTGTTCCAGGCAGAATTCGACGATGTCCTCGACCTCGTCGTCATTGATGCCGCCCAGCATCACCATGTTGATCTTGATCGGCTCGAACCCTGCGGCTTTTGCCGCCATCAGCCCATCCAGCACCTTTTCCAGCTTGCCCCCGGTGATCTGCTTGAAGACTTCGGGTTTCAACGAGTCCAGGCTCACGTTGATGCGGCGGACGCCTGCAGCAACGAGTTCCTCCGCTGATCGAGCGAGACGGGTTGCATTGGTCGACATCGAGATGTCGTTCACGCCAGGGAGAGCTGCAAGTCGGCGTGCAAGCACCGGCAGGTCCTTCCGCACCAGCGGTTCCCCGCCGGTCAGCCGTATGCGTTGCGTGCCCAGGCGGGCGAATGCCGCCATCACCCGCTCGATTTCGTCGAACGTGAGCCAGTCGGCCGGTTCCTCGAAATCCCGGAAGCCGCGCGGCATGCAGTAAAAGCAGCGCAGGTCACAACGGTCGGTCACCGACACCCGAACGTATTCGATGCGGCGACCGAATGGATCGGTCAGTCCGTTAGGTTTCATAAGCCCCTATCATAGACAAAATTTTCCAGTTCGCCAGATTCCGGAATAGGTACCCCCTGATTCGCCTCTACCCGCCTGTTGGCGGATCGCGTATAGTCGCCCACGATCCGGGCCCCGGCATTGGCGGGGAGATAATCTCTTTGTATTTCAAGTTTCAATACAAGAAAGGAGGAAGGCATGGCCAAGGTTTTGATAGCGCAGGGTGGAGGCCCGACCGCAGTCATCAACCAGTCGATGGTTGGCGCGGTTCTGGAATCGCGGAAATTCAACAACGTGGAATTGGTCTACGGGGCGTTTCATGGCGTGCGCGGCATCGTCGACGAGGAGTTTCTGGATCTGACCCAGGAGACCACGCACAATCTCGAGATGGTCGCGGAAACCCCTTCCTCGGCGTTGGGTTCCACTCGCGACAAGCCCGATCTCAAGTACTGCCAGGAGATCTTCAAGGTCCTGAAGGCGCACGAAATCAGCTACTTCTTCTACATCGGAGGCAACGATTCGTCGGACACCGTGCGCATCGTCAGCGAGGAAGCGAAGAAGGCCAACTATCCGCTGCGCAGCATTCACATCCCGAAAACGATCGATAACGATCTCGTCGAAAACGACCACACGCCGGGTTTCCCTTCGGCAGCACGGTTCGTGGCGCAGGCCTTCATCGGTGCCAACCTCGACAACTATGCATTGCCTGGCATCTACCTCGCCGTGGTAATGGGCCGCCATGCCGGTTTCCTGACCGCCGCATCAGCGTTGGGCAAGAAATTCCCCGACGATGGTCCGCACCTGATCTATCTGCCCGAGCGCGTGTTCGACGTGGAGAAATTCCTGGCCGACGTGAAGGCGACCATGGACCGCTACGGTCGCTGCGTGGTGGCGGTCAGCGAGGGGATCCACGATGCCGAGGGCGTTCCGATTGCGCTCAAGCTCGCGAAGAACGTGGAGAAGGATGATCATGGCAACGTGCAGCTTTCGGGTACGGGGGCACTCGCCGACATGCTCTGCGATGAAATCCGCGAAAAGCTCGGGGTGAAGCGCGTTCGCGGCGATACTTTCGGGTACGTGCAGCGCTCCTTCATCGGCTGTGTGTCCGACGTCGACCAGCGCGAGGCGCGGGAAGTGGGCGAGAAGGCCGTCCAGTTCGCGATGTGGGGCGACACCGACGGCTCGGTCGTGATCGACCGTACGGGTTTCTACTCGGTGGATTACCGCCTGGCTCCGCTGGAAGCGGTTGCGGGCAAGACCAAGGTGATGCCGGATGAGTTCATCTCCGAGTCCGGTACGGATGTCACCGATGCCTTCCGCATGTATCTGCGTCCGCTCCTTGGCTCGGGTATGCCCGACGCCTACCGTCTGCGCCAGAACCTGGTGCAAAAGGTGCTCAAACCCTGACCAGCGGTACGACCGAAGACGGGTCCTGTCCTTCGGGATCAGGCCCGGCTTGCGGAAAGGAGTTGTAACGGAGAAGGGCCCGCCCCGGAGGTTTTCCGGCGCGGGCCCTTCTGTTTGCCCGGTGTAGCAGGGGATTCCCCAACGGTTCCGTCATCGCCAGGCACAGAGCGTCGTGGTGATCCATGCAGCCGGTCTCGCTTTCGCTATCACCGCCCGGAGGGTCCGCCACTTGCCCGTGCGCCGGGTTTTCGCGATGCCGAAACGCGCGGTTCAGCGTTCCCCCAATACCCCTCAGTTGCCCAGGGCTGCGAAGATCTGGTCGCGGATGTCGGTGACCGATCCCGTACCGGGAATCCGGACGTACGTCGGTGCGCCGGGCTGGCCGCTCTCGGCCCACGTCGAGTAGAACTGTACCAGCGGCTTGGTCTGGCTGTGATAAACGTCCAGGCGCTTGCGCACGGTGGTTTCGTTGTCGTCGTCGCGCTGGATCAGGTCGTCACCGGTGATGTCGTCCTTGCCTTCGATCCTTGGCGGGTTGAAAACGACGTGATAGGTCCGGCCCGAGGCGGGGTGCACCCGGCGCCCGCTCATGCGCTTGATGATTTCCTCGTCGGGAACGTCCACTTCGACCACGTAATCCAGGTTTACGCCCTGTTTTTTCAGCGCCTCGGCCTGGGGGATGGTTCGCGGAAAACCGTCGAACAGGAAGCCATTGGCGCAGTCCGGCTGCTCCAGACGTTCCTTGACGAGACCGAGGATGATTTCGTCGGAAACGAGACCGCCGGCGTCCATCACCTTCTTGGCTTCAACGCCCATGGGGGTCCCCGCCTTGACCGCAGCGCGCAGCATGTCGCCGGTGGAAATCTGCGGAATATTGTATTTCTCGGTGATGTACTGCGCTTGGGTACCCTTTCCGGCGCCGGGAGCGCCCAACAGAATCAGTCGCATGTGTTCTTTCCTTGGGTTGTCGGTGGATATGGTATGGTTTCGCGCCCACGGGGGCCTGCGGACTTCGGGGCGGTACAGTACAGGGTCCGAGGGCGCAGGTACAAGGCTCAGGGCGAATCAGGGTGGTCGCACCCGCTGATTCGCCGCATTCAGGGAAACCAAGTTCGATGACAACCGGCCCACGCGAAATCACCACACCTTTCCGTCCGATTCCACTGGATATTCCGGATGGAATGAAGCCCAACGAGTTCTTCAACAGCACCGAGAATCTCGCCGATCTCGTGCACAACAACGGGTTGCTGGCGAACCCGGAGAACCTGCTGCTTTATCGCAAGGCCCTCGGGCACAGCAACGAGTTCGATTGCTCGATCATCTACAACACGTCGAAGGTGATCCTCGATCCGCTGGGGCGGCCGGTTCGTCGCACGCAGGTGCCGGATCGGGTCCGCCACGTCTGGAACCGCATGAACGGAATCATCATCGAGTACATGCTCGAACGGTATCCGGATCCGACCGAGGCACTTGTCCTGGCCGGCGAAGCGAGCCTCGACGCGACATGGCCCCTGACGGCTCCCGGAGTTCCCAGCATTCGCATGCTTCACAATCACTTCATCGTGTTCCCGATGGACGAATTGCGGGTCGCGTCACTTGCCGATCCGGGGAACCCCAACCTGACCGATGGAGGGCAGCACAGCCTGTTTCAGGCTTATATGCGTGATGTCTACCGCGAGTTCTTCACGCGCGCCCTGGAGTTGAGGATTCTGCGGCCCGTGGCCGATGACGATGCCCGCCTGGGCTTGACCGGCTACCCTCAAGGCCTGCCCAGTTGGGAAATTCAGGGTGGTGTGGAGGCCTTGAAGGATATCCGCTTCTGGCAGGAATACGACGAGATCCTGAAAGGCTTCCTCGATTTTTATCGCAGCTTCTTTTCCCAGGTGTCCACACGAAATGCCGGGATGCCGGAAGGCGTTCACTTTCCGCGCCACGTCGAAGAGGTATTGCTGTTCAACAACGACTTTCTGAAGACTGCGAAGAAGGTCCGCGACCGTTGCATCACCGACGCCAGATACGCGAACGCGATCCGCTGGCAGCCGGCGTTCAAGCAGTTGATCTACCGCAATGACGAGGGACGGCTGATCGTCACGATCAGTCAGAACTCGATCGGCAACGCGATCACGGAACTGCTTGGGGTGGTGGTCCACCGCAAGCCCGACGCCGATGCCTACGCAGTTCGCGAACCGGCTCTGATCGAACAGCTGCTCGAAGTGCGGCGCCGCCTGATCGAGGCGGACCTCGGCGAGGGCATCGCCACGAACTACTGGCCGGCCGAATAGCCTGGGCCGGGTGCCTGACGGGGTTGGCTGGAAGACCGCGGTTCCACGCCGGCGATGACATCCGTCACCGCTCCTTCGCATTGCGCTCCTGTCCGCACGGTGAGGACCCCTCGGTGGGTGGGGTCGAAATCCCGACGGCTGGCAGCGGCAGTGGTCGACCCTGAACGGCCGAACGTGCTGTTCTCTCGCGTGACCCTTGAGGTCGATCGGGCGACTGATGGCCTTCTCAAGCATCCGCTGCACCACGACCGTCGGGAACGTCTGGCCCATCGAGGTGATCACACAATCCAGGGCAGCGCATATCGTGGCTGACCATTCCCAACAGACCTGAAAAGGACCGGCCATGAAACACTCGCACAGCACCGACACCGGCAATCAGGGGCAAGGCGGTCATCGAGCCAATGGCGATCGCAGGGAACATCACCATGACAATCATGCGGGCCACAGCGTCGGAATGTTCCGGAACAAATTCTGGCTCTCGTTCGCGCTCACGCTGCCGGTCGTCTTCTGGTCCGAGCACATCCAGGGCCTACTGGGCTACGCGGCTCCGGCATTTCCCGGTTCGCAATTCATCCCGGCCCTCTTCGCCACCGTCGTCTTCTTCTATGGCGGACTCGTCTTTCTCAAGGGGGCCTGGCGCGAGCTGACCAGTTGGGCCCCGGGAATGATGACGCTCATCTCCCTCGCCATCACGGTCGCCTTCCTCTTCAGCGTCGCGGTGGAACTCGGCTTCGATGCCACGGCGCTGTGGTGGGAACTCGCCACCCTGGTCACCATCATGCTGCTCGGCCACTGGATCGAGATGCGCTCGATCTCGCAGGCTCAAGGCGCACTGAAGGAACTCGCGAAACTGCTGCCGGACAAGGCGACCCGTATCACCGATGGCGAAACCGAGGAGGTGCCGGTCGATGAGCTTTCCGCAGGCGATCTCGTGTTGGTCCGTCCTGGTGAAAGCGTGCCCGTGGACGGCGTCATCAAGGAGGGCAAGAGCGATCTCAACGAAGCGATGATCACCGGCGAGTCGGAGCCCGTTTCGAAGGCTGAAGGCGATGAAGTCATTGCCGGCACCCTCAATGGGGAGGGCTCGTTGCGTGTCGAGGTGAAGGAGGTTGGGGAAGGTACGAAGCTGTCGGGCATCATGCGCCTCGTATCGGAGGCACAGGACTCGAAGTCGCGCTCCCAGGAGTTGGCCGATCGTGCCGCCCAGTTGCTCACGGGCATTGCCATCGCGGCCGCACTCCTGACATTCGTCGTCTGGCACCTTGTGGGTGCGGACATCGACTTTACGGTGGTGCGCGTGGTGACCGTCCTCGTGATCGCCTGCCCACACGCCCTCGGGCTCGCGGTGCCGCTGGTGATCGCGATCTCGACCACGAAGGGTGCCCAGGGTGGCCTGCTCGTGCGCGACCGGAGAGGCCTGGAAGAGGCGCGCAACCTGAACACAGTGATCTTCGACAAAACCGGAACGCTCACGCTGGGCGAGTTCCGGGTCGTCGAGATCGCCTCGGCCGAGGACTTTTCCGAGGACGACGCGTTACGTATCGCCGCTTCGGTCGAGGCGGAGTCCGAGCACCCGATCGCCAGGGGCATCGTGCAGACG
>JAABSN010000298.1 GCA_011390385.1 Thioalkalivibrio nitratireducens
GCCAGAGGAGGACAGGCGATCACTGTCGACGCGGACACGCCCCTGCTCGCCGAGAACCTTATGGACTCCCTCGATTTCCTGAACCTGGTCGCATTCCTCGAGGAGCGCTACGGGGTCAGGATCGACAGTGACGCCTTGACGCCGGAAAATTTCGAGACACCGAACATGATCGTTGCCCTCGTCGAACGCAGCGCGGAGGCCTGAGCCATGACCATTCCGGCACGCACCGACGTCGTCGTTATCGGAGGCGGTCCTTCCGGGAGCTCCGCCGCGACGATGCTCGCAAGCAAGGGCTACGAGGTCGTGCTGCTCGACCGCCAGTCCCATCCACGGGCCACCGTGGGCGAGAGTCTGCTGCCCCAGGCCTGGCGCTTTTTCGACCTGCTCGGCGTAACGGACGCGATCGCCGACGCCGGTTTTGTCGTGAAATCCGGCGGCACGGTGATATGGAACGACGAGATCAACCAGATCGCGTTCCGCGATTTCGGCTATTCCCGTCCCGGCCTGCACGTCGAGCGCGACCGGTTCGACTGGCTGCTGCTCGACCACGCGCGCCGCCGGAATGTGCAGGTCTTCGAGCAGGTCGCCGTGCGCGAAGTGGATCTCGATGCGCTGTCGGGTCCGCGGGTGCGCTACGCGGGTGCCGACACGGACACGGGCGAGATCCGCTGCCGCTTCGTCGTCGACGCCAGCGGGCAGTCCGCGGTGCTCTCGCGGCAGATGGGCACCCGGGTCATCGACGAGGATTTCCGCTTCGTCGCGATGTGGGGCTATTTCGACGATTCCCGATACGTGGCGGCCGACGGTTGTGCGTACCCGTTCGAGCGACTGCGCGAGATCCCCCCTACCACACTGGTGACCTCACTGGGTGACTGGGGATGGTCCTGGCACATCCCGCAGAGAGACGCTACCAGCGTGGGCCTGATTCTGCCGCTGGACCAGTTCAAGGCAGCAAAAGTCGCGAGCGACCGGCTCGAGCAGTACTTCCTCGATACCTGCGCGGCCACACCCTATCTCGGACGCCTGCTGGAGCAGGCGCGTTACCGGCAGGGCAGCCTCGGCGTGATCCGGGACTATTCCTATGTGCCGACCCGCATTGCCGGTCCCGGGTACTTCATCGTCGGCGATGCCGCTGCATTCGTGGATCCGATCTTCTCTCTCGGCGTCGTACTCGGCATGTATTCGGGGCACGCGGCCGCCTGGGCGATCGACCGCTCTCTGCGCCAGCCAGAGACCACGGAGCACAACCAGGACATTTACTCCCAACAGTTCACGGGCCGCTACGAAGTGGCTCGGGCGATGGCGCTGCCCGGACGCAAGCCGGGCGATGCGTCGCTCGAACGAGCGCGCCGGTTCATGGCGTTTCAGCCGAGCCGGGAACAGGAGCTGACGTATACCGCCGCACTGCTCACGACGCGTGCCCGCAACTTCCAGGCCGTGGCCGGCCTCGACGACGCAGCCGTGGCCTGCTGGAACAAGAGCAGGAAGCTGGATGCGATCCGCTTCTGACTACCTGGCGCGCCTGCACTGGCGCTTCGCACGGCTACGCAGGCCTCCTCTTCCCGGAATGCGCTGGGGTCAGTACCGGGAGCCTCTGGAAAATGTCGAGTGGGTCGGCGCCACCGAGGCCATCCAACTCGCTCCGGGCGATGCAGTCCTCGGCTTGGTCATCGATGGCAACGCATATGCACTGCCCTGGTCGCAGATGCTTGCACCCCATATTGCGAATCTGGTGCTGGACGCCACGCCCGTGCTGGTCACGCTCTGCCCTGCGTGCAGCCAAGCTGCTGCTTTTCGTCCCATGGTGGACGGTCAGCGGCTCCGATTTCGGGTTGCGGGTTCCTATAATGGGACCATGATCATGGCCGACCGATCCCAAGGCAGCCTCTGGCTTCCGGGAACCGGGACCGCCATCACCGGTTCCTTCGAGGGGCGCGAACTGGAGCCCTTGCCCCTTTACCAGTGCCGCTGGCAGGAGTGGCGCGCTCTTTGCCCGGAAACCCGGGTGCTCTCACCCGCAGCCGCACCCGTACGAACAGCGGCATTCGGAACCGCGCCCGGCCACAATCGCCGCTACCCTCGGGTGAACCGCACGCTCCTGCGTACGGATGCTCGGCTTGCCTCGGAGACGCTGACCCTCGGGGTGACCGTCGGGACAACATCGCACCTCGCGATCCCGTTGTCGCTGATCCACAGGCATGGAGGCGTGATCCAACAGGATCTGAACGATACGGCGTTGGTGGCCTTTTCTCCTCCCGGCACCCGGCTGGCGGTCGCGTACGCCACCATGGTGGACAGCCGTAGCCTGCAGTTTGATGCAGACGGCTTCGCAATGGTGGACCGCGAGACCGCCAGTCGCTGGGATTTCACAGGACGGGCCGTGTCCGGGTCCTTGGCCGGCACCCAGCTCCGCTTCCTTGCCTCACGGCTCGAAGAATGGCAGACATTGGCGGCCCGCCACCCGGGCATCGTGCTGGCCAGTGATGCCTCTGCAACCGGGAATGGCGAACAACACAGGGAGGGCGCGCATGCCGGGGGTCGGTGACGAACTGCGGGCCGACAACGCCAACTGGTCCTTTGGCGGCGATGTCAGCGAACACTTCGACGAGCACGTCCAACGGTCCGTTCCGTTCTACCGGTCGGGCCACGAATTGGTGACCCACGCGACCGATTTCTTCCTGCCCAACGGTTCGCTGCTGTACGAACTGGGGTGTTCGACGGGCTCGTTGCTGACGCGGCTGGCTGCGCGGCACCAGCAAAAGGACGTACATATCGTCGGCATCGACCGAGAGCCGGATATGGCTGCCAGGGCCCGAGCGAAATGCGGGGATCAGCCTAACGTGGAGGTGATCGAGGGTGACATTCTCGAAGTACCGCTGGATAAAGCCGATGTCATCATTGCCTACTACACGGTGCAGTTCGTGCTGCCACGGGTGCGCCAGCAGTTGATCGACCGGATTTACCAGAGTCTGAACTGGGGCGGCGCCTTCTTTTTGTTCGAAAAGGTACGCGGGCCGGATGCCCGCTTTCAGGATATGCTGAATGCGCTGTACACCGAGTACAAGCTGGAACAGGGCTATCAATCGGAAGAGATCGTGGCCAAGATGCGCAGCCTGAAGGGCGTGCTGGAGCCCTTCTCCTCCGAAGGCAACCTCGGCCTGCTGCAACGGGCCGGGTTCACCGACATTACCACCATCTTCAAGTACATCTGCTTCGAGGGATTCCTTGCAATCAAATGAACCGACCAGCGGGCCGGACCGCCCGCCGACACGCCCGAACGCAATCCGGCCTCCACGACAGGATCGGCTGCTGCGCCTGCGGCTCAGGTTGGTCAACCTCGTGCTGAAATGCGTGCGTCGGGTGTCGCCCCGTCTTGAGCGGAAGATGCACCGGCGCAAGTGGGAGCACCTCTGGCATGTGGAATCCAGGCGTCCCCGTGGTGCCCTCGCGACCACCGTTCCTGAGGAACTGGCCGAAGCGGTAGAAACCGGCTGGTTCCCACCGGGCTGCCGCGTGCTCGACATCGGCAGCGGGCGGGGGCAGATCAGCGCCTGGCTCGCCGAAAGGGGATTCGCTGTGGTAGGCGGTGATCTGGCGGACGAAGCCGTGCAACTGGCACGGCGCGAGTTTGGTGAGATTCCCGGCCGGCTGGAGTTCCGCAGGCTGGACATTCTCCACGATGCGCCTGACCCCGGGAGTTTCGATGCCCTGCTCGACCGCGGCTGTCTGCACACGATCCCCGCAGAGTTCCGTGGCACCTACGCCCGCAATGTCGCAGCATGGTGCCACCCGGGGGGGCGGCTGCTACTGCTCCATCGCCAGGAAGGCGAAGCAGGGGTGTTGATTGACAGCGTCCGGAGTCTCCTG
>JAABSN010000299.1 GCA_011390385.1 Thioalkalivibrio nitratireducens
CCCTGATCATGAAAGGCGTAGGGTGCCAATGAGCGCAGCGAATTGCACCGTTGTTCGAGGCCCCCGGGTCCTGGGGGTCAGGGCCAACGGCGTGGTATCGGTGCGGTTCGGCTTCGCCTCACGGCACCCTACGCGGGTTCTTTCACGCTAAGTCGGCGTTTCCCGAAGGAGACACCGGTTTGCTGCACCACAACGAATTCCCTATCGTCACAGCGATCCCTGGTCTTCCCACCGAGGTGACATGAACGTTCTGGTCTTGCTTGGACACCCGCGTGTCGACAGCCTTTGCGCGGCGCTGGCCGAAGCCTATGCCGACGGGGCTCGAGAGGCGGCAGCCGAGGTCCGACAGATGAACCTCGCAGCACTGGAATACGACCCAGACGTCCGCACCAGGTCACCGAACGAACAAGCGCTGGAAGGGGGATTGCAGACGGCTCGGGAACTGATCGCCTGGGCCGACCACCTGGTATTCGTTTATCCGACCTGGTGGGGTACGTTTCCCGCCTTGCTGAAAGGGTTCCTGGACCGGGTGTTCACGCCTGGCTTCGCATTCCACACGTGCGAGGGCGGCACAGGCTACCAGGGACTGCTGGGCGGACGCTCCGCGCAATTGATCACAACCATGGATACGCCACCGCTGATTCATCGGCTGATCTATCGCCAGCCGGGCCGCGAAGCGATGGCGCGCGCAACGCTGGGATTCTGCGGAATCCAGCCAGTGCGCTCGCTGGTCTTCGGCCCGATCAGGAGTTCAAGCCCCGACCAGCGACAACAGTGGCTGGCGCGTGCCCGGCGACAGGGGCTGAGTCTGCGGCACGGGAGTGTTTCCGTGGGAGATCGGTTGCGTCACAAGGCCGGAGCGTGGCTCCGGGCCCTGCGCCTGCAATTCTATCCAATGACCTGGCTGGCGTACACGGCCGGAGCACTCGCGGCCGGACCGCCAGACGGCGTTCTCGGTAACCCGTTGTTCTGGATCGGATATCTCTGTCTTTTCCTGCTGGAGGTGGCAACAGTCCTTGGCAATGAACTCGTCGATTTCCCCAGCGACCGCCGGAACCGCTTCTTCAGCATGTTCACCGGTGGCTCGCGCGTACTGGTCGAAGGATCACTGACACCGACGGAGATCAAGGCAGGGGTCGCATTCAGCCTGGCGGGCTCCATCGCATCGGCCATGCTGCTGCTGGCGCTGACTCCCGGCTCGCAGACGGCGGTGCTGGTCCTGCTGACCCTGCTCGCCGTGCTGGCCATCGGCTATACGGTGCCACCTCTGAAGCTGAGCTACCACGGGCTCGGCGAGATCGACGTGGCCGTCACCCACAGCCTCGGCGTGATCCTGTGCGGCTTCGTCTTCCTGGGCGGACGTTGGCAGGATCCACTGCCCTGGATGCTCGGCCTGCCGCTGCTGGTGGCAATCCTGCCGTCAATCACGCTATCGGGCATTCCCGACCTCGAGGCCGATGCGTTCACCGGCAAACGCACGCTGGCCGTACGCCTGGGGCCACGCAACACGCTGTGGCTGGCCGTCGTTTTCACAGCGCTCGCTGCAGCTGCGGCAGTGCTGTGGGACCTGCGCGATCTTGCCAACGGGGCATATGCCGGGATCGCCTATCTGGCCGTCCCCCACGCGCTCTGGCTGGTCTGGTTACTATACCAACGCATCAAATCCGCGGATCCTCCGCAGCGAATCGATGGCCTGATGGCGGCTTCCCTGACATTCATACTGTGGTTCGGGATCGTCCCGGTACTGCGGCTGGCAGGATGAATCCACGCATCCGGGGGCCTGGGGCCAGGCGAACGCGGTTTTGGTGCGGTTCGGCTGCGCCTCACGGCATCCTACGGGCGACTTTCACGTTACCCTCGACGGCTGGCCAACACGGGTCACTCGGTGCTCACCGAGTCGTCGTCGCTGGTCAATGCCGTATCCAGCGTATGCCAGGACAGGGTCGCGCACTTGACCCGCATCGGATACTCGTGAACGCCGGCGAGCACCCCGAGGTTACCGAGTTCGGCCGGATCGGTCTGCGGATGGTCGCTGGTCAGAAGATCGTGCACATGGGCGAACAGGCGTTGCGCCTCGTCCACGGTTTGACCTTTCACAGTTTCTGTCAGCATCGAAGCGGATGCCATTGAAATTGCGCAGCCGACGCCGATGAAACTGACGTCCTCGACCCGCCCGTCCACGACTTTCACAAACAGCCGCAACTGGTCCCCGCAGAGCGGATTATGGCCATCCACCGCCCGGGTGGCGTCGGGCATATCGCGAAAATTGCGGGGATGCCGCTTGTGATCCAGGATCAGCTCCTGGTAGAGGTCATTCAGTTCACTCATGCCAGAAGCTCCCGCGCATGTCGCAGCGCCGCCACGAGGCGGTCGATTTCCTCCACGGTATTGTAGAAGGCCATCGCCGCCCGGGAAGTGGCAGGCACCTGGTAGAAAGTCATCACCGGCATCGCACAGTGGTGGCCGGCGCGGACCGCCAGGCCTCGGTGATCGAGAATCGTCCCCATGTCGTGAGGATGCACGTCGTCCATCACGAAGGAAACCAGTGAAACCTTGTCCCGGGCCTCGCCGATGATCCGCAGACCCGGTATGGCCTTCAGTCGATCGGTGGCGTATTCGAGCAGGCGGTGTTCGTAGGCCATCGCGGCGGACCAATCCAGTTTCTCCAGGTACTCGATCGCCCGACCCAGACCAATGGCACCCCCGATATCCGGAGTGCCTGCCTCGAATCGATGCGGCAATCCGGCGAAGGTGGTCTTTTCGAGGCTCACTGTACGGATCATCTCACCGCCGCCCTGGTACGGGGGCATCGTCTGCAGCAGGCTCTCGCGCCCGTAGAGGACACCGATGCCAGTGGGCCCGAACAGCTTGTGCCCGGAAAAGGCATAGAAGTCGCAATCCAGGGCCTGAACATCGACCCGCATGTGCGGCATGGCCTGGGCACCGTCCAGCAATACGGGGACCCCGTGTTCATGGGCCATCGCAATCACTTCCCGTACCGGATTGATCGTTCCCAGGGCATTGGACACATGCGTCAGGGTCATCAAGCGTGTGCGCGCAGTGAACAGGCCAGGCAGCGCGTCCAGGTCCAGCTCACCCGACGGCGTAATCGGCAGCACCCGCAGGACAATCCCGGTCCGCTCGCGCAGCAGCTGCCAGGGCACGATGTTTGCGTGATGCTCCATCGCGGTCAGGATGACCTCGTCGCCCTCGCGCAGCCCCTGGCCGAAGCTCGAAGCCACCAGATTGATGGCTTCGGTGGTACCGCGCACGAAGACGATCTCTCGAGTCGAAGGGGCGTTGATGAACCGGCGTACCGACTCGCGTGCTGCCTCGAACGCCGCTGTCGAACGTTCCGCGAGCGCGTGAACACCGCGGTGCACGTTGGCATTGTCGTGCCGGTAGTACCGGTCCATCGCCTCGATGACCGACTGCGGCTTCTGCGTGGTCGCGGCATTGTCGAGGTAGGCCAGCGGATGGCCATGCACCTCCTGGTCCAGAATCGGGAAATCCCGCCGGACACGCTCGACATCCCAGTCGGCAGCCGGCATGGATTTTATAATCGCATTCATTGCAACGTCCTCATATGCGGGCGGTCGTCGCCGTTTGCCAACGCTCATACCCCGGGGTTCGCAGCGACTCCTGACCCTGAAAGGCGCAGGGTGCCAATGAGCGGAGCGAATTGCACCGTTCGAGGCCCCGGGGCCGGGGCCGGCGGGCTGTCGGTGCGGTTCGGCTTCGCCTCACGGCACCCTACGCTGGTTCTTTCACGCTAAGGGTAGACGAGTTGCTGCACACGCACGGAGCCTTGCCCCCATCCGGCATGCGGGTCAAGTTACGGGATCAATC
>JAABSN010000300.1 GCA_011390385.1 Thioalkalivibrio nitratireducens
GTCCGTGCGCCTGACGCCGTCCGGCGTGACTTCCAGGGCCCAACCCAGCACCAGCGCGATCGGGAAACCGAGTACCGTCAGCGCCACGACAAGGTTCATGCCCCACTCCGGCACCCCCATCCGCGGCAGCAGCATGTCGGCCGCCTCCAGCACGGCGAAGGCCGTCGCCGCGTAGACCACCGCGACGCGCACGACCTTGCGGCGCTTGAGTTCGGCGAGCAAGCTCATGATGCGTCCTCGAAATCGCCGAGCGCCCGTTCCAACTCATGCAGTCGCGCCAGGTCGGTCCGGTTCTGCTCGTCGATACGATCCAGCAGAGCTTGCATGCGAGGATCATCACGGACCTTGTCGAAAACGGGCTGGCGAAGGACGCTCAGGCGCTCGCGGAAACCTAGCCGGAAAGCTGTCTCCAGTGCTGCGGTCGCCGACGCAGCATCGCCGCGCAGCCCATCAACGGCTGCCCGCCGCTGCCAGATGTATTGACTCGCGAAGCCGTTCGCGGCGTCCCGCTGTATGCGCTCTGCTTGTGCATCGAGCAGGCGATCGCGCTCCTCATCCCGGCCAAGCCGGTCCGCAGCGAGCGCCATATTGAGCCGGGAAACCAAGGCGCCGAAACTCAGGTTACGTGATGTGTAGTAATCCAGCAGCTTGGCATTCCATTCGTAGAGCTGCGCCCAATCCTGTTGGTACATCGCAAGCTCGGAGTGCAGCCTCCCGCGCGAGGCGAGATCCGACTCGCCGTCATCCGGGGCCTCACGGATCATCCTTTCCAGGATCGCCACCGCCGCATCGATCTCACCACGCAGGAAGTGAATCCAGGCGCGGCTGAGATCGGCTTCTTCCGCGTTGATGGCGGCAGTCCGCTCAAGCCATCGCAGGGCGCCCTGAAAGTCGCCCAATGCCAGGAAGCTGTCGGAAATCCTGTTGATGACATAGGTGGTGCGCGGATTGATCGTCAGCAACTGGTGGTAAACCTGGAACGCCTCGGCATGACGACCCGTTCGCCAGTACACATTGCCGAGCGCCTGCAGTCCCGGCACGTATTCGGGATCGTGATCCACGATGGAGCGTGCGAGCGCCTCAGCGTCCTCAATCCGTCCTACGATCTGGTACCTGTTGACCGAATCGCTCTTCAGGTTCCAGTCCAAGGGATCGGTATTCATGGCGCGCTCGGCGTACTCGAGAGACTCGTTCAGGCGTGACTCCCACCAGAGCACACTCGACATGGCCACCAATGCCTCGGCATTGTCAGGGTCGATTTGCAGCGCCCGCTCTATCTCCGGACGTGCATTGATCACGTCAGAATGCAGTATCAGCACCTGGCCGAGCCGGACACGGGTCAAGACCTCATCGGGTGCGAGTCGCACGGCGGTACGGGCGCTTTCCATGATCTCGCCGGTCTCAAAAACCTCGTCCAGCCGGCCGGAGAAACGGCCCTGCTCCTCCAGCGCCTGCGAGAGTCCCGCCCAGGCCAGCGCGAACGCAGGATCCAGCGCGATAGCCCGACGCATGGCATTCACCGCATCGTCCAGCTGATCTGCGTTGCGCGTGTACAGCGCGGCGCGTCCGCGCAAGTACCAGTCATACGCCTCCGCATTCTGGGTGCCACCGCCATGGACGATTTCCTGCTCGGCCAGCAGCGAGCCCCGCAGGGCGCTGGCGACCTGCGTAGCAATATCGTCCTGCACCGCAAAGATGTCGTCCAGGCTGCGATCGAAGACTTCCGACCACAGGTGATAGCCGTCCGTAGCATGGATCAGCTGGGCTGTGATTCTGACGCGGTCCCCCGCGCGCTGCACGCTGCCCTCGAGAACATGTGCAACGTTGAGCGCTTCGGCGATCACCCGAATGTCGGCTTTCTGCCCCTTGAAGGCAAAGCTCGAGGTGCGTGCCGCAACTTTCAGTTCCGAGACCTGGGCCAACTTGTGGAGGAGCGTCTCCGTTAGCCCGTCCGAGAAGTACTCGTTGTCGGGGTTGCCAGACATATTGACGAACGGAAGCACCGCGATCGAAGCTTCCTGCGCTGAGAATCCGTCGGCGGGCTTCCCATCCAGTGGCACAGCGGCCGTGTCCGGCTTCAACAACCAGCCCGCGGAAAGCCCGAGCCCCACGGCGACCAACAGCCCCGCAACCACGACCGTCCGCTTGCCCAGCAACGCCGGCGTCGCGCCTTCCGGCGCCTGCGCATCGGGCACCGGCTCGGCGTCGGTCCGCTTGATCCCTTCGGGCGTCAGCTCCAGCGCCCAGCCCAGCACCAGTGCGATCGGGAAACCCAGCACGATGAGCGCGACCACCAGGCTCAGGCCCCACTCCGGCACACCCATCTGCGGCAGCATGATATCCGCGCCCTGCAGCACGGCAAACGCCGTCGCCGCATACACCACGGCGACGCGCACCACCTTGCGGCGCTTGAGTTCGGCGAGCAAGCCGGAGGAAGCACGGGTCACTTCAACGCCTCGAGGTGCCGCGGCAAGTCTGTGGCCTGGTGGAAGAATTCGAGCACGATCAACGCCTCTTCCGAGTCACGCATGACAATGTAGTGACCGCCTTCACGGTAATAAACGAGGTCCTTGGCACCGGGATTCTTGCCCATCAACAGGCCGCATGGCCGGGGATGCGGCGGCTGGCCGGCGGCAATCGCATCGATGCGTTCGATCAGCGTATCGCGGTAGGCGATTGCCTGGCGCTCGCCAAAACGGTCCAGGGTCCAGGCGAAGATTTCCACCAGGCTACTCTCGGCGCGCCGGGTCAGTCGCCAGGGCTTCACGAAGCCGTGGCGTCGCGCGCGCGGTCAAAGGCGCGCTTCACAGCGGCCTCGCCCGAGCCCTCGGCAAACTCGCCGGCATCAGACTCCCTCAACGCAAGCTGGAGGCGTGCCCGAATCTCGGCCAGCTCGGCCTCGGCCCGCTCACGATCGTCATGCAGGGCGCGCAGTCCGTCCCTGACCACCTCGCTGGCGCTCTGGTATTCCCCGCTGGCCACCAGTTCGTCAACCCAGCGGGCCCATTGCGGCGTCAGCGCGATGCTCTTGGCGTTCCGGGCAGACATGGTTTTATCCTCTTTCACCTGTGATTTCAGGAAAGTAGCAAAGGGTAATAAAAATTACTACCCACGCTCACGGCCCGTACCCGCTGCAGTCCAGCCGGCGCCGTCTCGGTGCGCTTGATGCCCTCCGGCGTCAGCGCGGCGCTTGAGCTCGGTGAACAGGCTCACGATCCCGCCCCCCGCGGCGGACAGGCGAACGGCAGCGCTACCGTTGCGGGGCGCGGAATCTGCTCGCGCTCGAGGATTTGCACCAGCGACGGGAAAGGACTCGGATCAAAATGCGGGTAAACGAGAAAACTCGACAGGGCAAAGATCCGCCCGTCCCGCTCGAGCGGCATCAATAACTCGGTGGCCGCGGCGTGCTCGCCGAGCATCATCAGCAGGTGCCAGCGCAGCGAAATGCTGTCTCCCGAAAAATTCGCAAGGATCTTCTCAGCGTCTTCGCGGCGACCCTCGGCGCAGGCCTGGCGCGCCGGCGGGATAGCGCCCCATGCCTCGTCGCCGCGGGCAATGCGCTGCATGTGCTCCAGTACCTCGCGGGCGGCATCCACGCGGCCGTCCCAGAGCAGCACCCGGTGTACCTGGTACAGCATGCCGAAATCATCGGGCCACCGCTCCAGCAGGGTGAGTGCCCGATCCGCGGCGCGGGTGTAGTTGCCCGAACGATAATCGTAATTGACGTGCAACAGCGCCATTTCCAGGCGCTGTTGCGCTTCCTGCCAGAGGCCCTCGAGCACTTGTTCCTGCAGTGCCTGGTCCTCCAGGCGCTTGGCCAGGTCCACCAGTCCACCC
>JAABSN010000301.1 GCA_011390385.1 Thioalkalivibrio nitratireducens
ACAAGCTCAGCGCCTTCGGTTCGATCAAGAACCTGGCCGACGAGCGCTACATTGCCGGCTTGCGCCAGGGGATTTACGTCGGCCCCGAGCGAAGCTTCGATGCCGGTGTGCGGTATCGGTTCTAGACCGGCTCGGAACAACGCCCGTTTCTGTGCGTGCTGGAAACGAAAAAGGCCAACCGCCGGGTTGGCCTTTTTTGATTCCTGAAACGGGTCGCGGTGAGAGGATTTAAACCTCCGGCCCCTGCAACGGTAGTCTGCTCCTTCAATCTCCAGATCGCTCGGGCTGGGCGCGATCTTGCTTACCCGGAGGCAGTTCTAGACACTGGTTTTTCAACGTGACCCACGTCGATTTGCCGGTCGCTGGACGATTGACAAATACTGAGCCCAGGCTAATTAGCCGCATGGCCCACTAGCAGTGCACTTACGCTCTGGCGCGTCGCCGATGAGCCGATCCGCCTTGAGGGATTTCACCTTGAACTCAGCGGGCCGAAGCTGCTGATCGTTTCGTCGCCGGGCTTCGGGTTCTGTCGGATGGCCGTGCGTGCGCTGCCTTAAGACGAGTTGCTTGGTCCGCTGATGCGGGAGCACGCAGTCTGGCTGTCCGAAAAATCGCTAAACAATACCTACCCGCGCTTGCTGGTCTTCAATCGCGAATACCCGGAAGCGCAGCATTACTTCATTGATGATCCTGCCGAATGGCCGGTATCCACGTTCGGAGCCTTTCCGGAGCTTTCTTTCGTCGTCGATAGGCAGGTGCGCGAGACGCTGTTCGGCTGGCGCGGCGGAAGCGAGGCGATGTGGGCGATCGCGCGCGGCTTCGAATCCATCGGCCTGCTCGATGCCGAGGCGCTGCCGCCGGACGTGTTCGCCTACGCCGATGATGAGCAGTCCGCCACCGATCAGTGCCCGACACGTGAACAGGCGTGGGCAGAGATCATCGACGGCGCAGCGGTCGCGAGCCGCGAAGACCTGGGCACACACCTTGCAGAATTACGCGAGGGTGGTGATTCACCGCTGCTCTCGCTTTCTTCCGAGGCCCGCAAGCGGCTTGTCGACAGTTTTCGCTTCGGCAGCAGGGGCACAAGCGGTTTTCGGCTTGACGATGTCCGTGCTCAGCTCCGTCCGCCGGAAATCTACGCCGTCGCCTCTTTGTTCGGCCTGCAGGTTCTCTACGCCGGCGTGTTCTTCCCGGTGGAACTGCTGAGCGAGAGAGACAGGCAACTCAAGGCCATGTACGAATGCACCGACGAGTACGCTCCAGAAGTGCGCGAGGCGGGTTGACCGGTACACGCCATTGCTATGTTTTTTATCTGAGTACGCGCTAAGTCACTTCAGATTTAGGCGAGATCTAGGCAGCGACTCAATGCTCTTAGTCCAGAAAGGCGGTAGACTCACCTAATGCGATTCTTTGCTCTACTTTTTTTTGCGACACTTGTTTTCTGGCAACTCAGCGTTGCGGAAACCACCGTGATCAGGGTCGCTCACTTTGATGATCGTGTTGATCTCGCTGAGTTGTCTAGGGAGATCAGGGCGCATGAAGTAGCTAGCGATGACGTCCTGCTTCGCATCAGTTTTTCACACAGCTTCGACACCTTGGAACAAGCGGATGCTGCTTGTGATCTGGTTTCGGGTTTGGCAATCGGTACGCTAGCTGCCGGCACAACAACGTCAGGGCACTGCGGGGTTTTTCTGTACGGGATCCCAACGGTCGCTAGTCTTGTTGCCGTTCGTGAGGCGGCGAAGTCGGTTGCAGCGTGCGACGGGGCGATCGCCCAGGGATGGTTCGTTTCTCGGGAAGCGAGCCCGGCAGAAAAAGGCCAAACTCAAAGCCGTGCGACAATCTGACTGAACGGCGCTACAGACCAGACAACTCTGAATTTCTCAACTTGATTGTCGCTTTACACGCCAAGATCGGCTACATGCTGAAAACCCCGTACCGCGACGGGACGACGCAAGTGATTTTCGAGTCGCTGGCTTGGCGAGGATGCAAACGAAGCTCCATGGCGGTAGTCCGGCGAACCAGAACACCGCGTGACTCCTGGCACAGTCGCTGGCCATTCCGATCACTCAAGCTGGGGTGACATCAACGCAGCAAGCGCCCATGAAGAGCCATTCAATCGACCGGCTTAGAGTCGGACTGACCGTATTCGTCACGATGGCCATCTGGAGCCTGCTCGCCTGGCGGCATTTTCACGACGGTGTCCCCGCCCATCATGTTCTGCACAATCCGGACTTGTCGCGAATATCCGACTGGTTCGGCGGCGTGCTGCTGCCGGTTCTGGCCTGGTGGCTGCTGGGCCTGGCCGGGCGGCGCGTCCAAGCCGGAGCCTCCCCCGGCCTCGGGCCCGTCATCGTCGGTCTGGTGACCGGTCTGGCTTTCGGGGCGGCCATGGCGGTGACCTTCTTCACCGGTCACCAGCAGGTCACCAGCTACCTGTTCTTCAGCCTGCTGCCGCTGGCCCTGTTCCTGCCCGTGTGCCGGCCCGAGTGTCTGCTGGGATTCGTCCTGGGCATGAGCGTCACCTTCGGCGCCGTCCTGCCGACCCTGTTCGGCTCACTCATGGCGCTGGCAACCTTCGTGATTCATCGCTTGATCGGCTTGCCGCTCCAGCGACTTGTTGGCCGGCGGACTGGAGCGGAAGCGGGAGGTATCGAATGACAAGCATGCGAGCCGTCGGGCAGGATCGTTACGGCGCAGCCGACGGGGTGCTGCATCTGCGGGAAGTCGAGATCCCGACCCCCGCTGCCGACGAGGTCATGGACTACACGAGAAAAGACGTCACCCGGCTGGACGAACCCGTCGACCTCATCGTCGACGTGGCCTCGACGCTGGCGCTTTCTGACTGCGAGCGGATACTGCAGGCCGATGGGCTGTATATCGCGATCGGTCACGACCACTACGGGACAAAAGGTCGCCGTACGCTCGGCGGCTTTCCGTATTTTCTGGGTCTCATGGCGCGGGCGTCATTCAACCGGCACCTGGACAGGTCATGGTTCGAGGTGCTTGAAAAGGGCGATGCCATGGAGATCTTGCGCGGCATGCTCGAAGCGGGGGGCAACTGACCCCGATCGTGGACAGGACCTTCCCTCGGGAGGAGGTGCCCGCAGCGATCCGGTACCTGCAAGCCGGGCAGGTGTGCGGGCGGCTTGTCATTGTGCCTTAGAACCTGCAACGCCCACGATGCGACGACGCACGTGATATTCGAGCCACTGGATTTTGTCGCCCGGCTGGTGGCTCTCCTCCCGCCTCCGCGTCAGCTGCATCCTGAACAGGCCCAATTGCTCGATACTGCCGAAAAATCGAGCGTCCTTTGCCACCGGGTGCTGTTGATCCGATCACTCAAGTCAAACGTCGGGGCCAAGCCACCGTCGCGTTGGCAATGACAATCCTGCAGACGGCGAACTTGCTCGGTGTTGGAGTGAGTGAGGTCGAAGAGATGATCAAAAGTCGGTCGATCGGAGACGGAGAATCGAGACCTGAGCCCGGGGGAGTGGCTGAGTGCAAATTGTGACCCAGCCGCCCATTGGTGCAATAATCTTTGGCGACAGGGCGCTCTTGGGCTTTGATGCCGGCGGGATTGATCTCGAAATTTGAATTGCGCACGATGGGCTTTCTGAGGACCAAGCATTCAAGATACTGGTTAACGGGCATTGCGCTCGCTGCTTCGATCACGGGGTGCGCCGTTGTTGGCCCGACCGGGTCGATGCAACACTCGATGGGCCAGATCCTGGCCGCAGAAAATGAATTGAGCGCCATCTGGCCCGGATACGCCATGGAATCCAGAAACTTAGCGGTCTATAAGAGAGGGCATGGCATTTTATTGCTCTCTGGA
>JAABSN010000302.1 GCA_011390385.1 Thioalkalivibrio nitratireducens
GGCTATGAAGGCGACCCGATGCGCCTGCTGTTCGAGCGCGGCTTCGCCCCGACGCATGCTTTCTCGGCGTTCTACCGCTACCTGCGCGAAGACTTCGGCGCCAACTCCGTGCTGCACTTCGGTACCCACGGCGCGCTCGAATTCATGCCCGGCAAGCAGACCGGCATGGCGGGTTCCTGCTGGCCAGACCGCCTCATTTCCGATCTGCCGAATTTCTACCTGTATGCGTCGAACAACCCGTCAGAGGGCCTGATTGCCAAGCGCCGCTCTGCAGCTACGCTGATCAGCTACATGACGCCGCCAATCACGCAATCCGATCTTTACCAGGGCATGCTCGAGCTGAAAGCGTCCATCGATCGCTGGCGCAGTGAGCAGGACCGCGGCAGTGTCGCGCGCGATGACCTCGCTGCATTGATTCAGCTTCAGGCGAGTGAACTCGACCTCTGCCCGGCGTCACCCGCCTGGACCGAGCATAGCGGGGACGACATTGAAACACTGCGTCGCGAACTGCTGGAAGTCGAACAGACATTGATTCCCCACGGACTGCACGTGGTCGGCGATCTGCCCTCGCGCAGCGAGAAGTCGGACCTGCTGCAGGCCATTGCGCACGCCAGTCACACGCTGACCCTGGACGAGCGTGCCTGCGAAGCTCTCCTCGAGGGCGCGGCGCCGGAAGAACTCGCGTCCATGATCGATGCGGGCGACAAATCGGAAGAGGACGTCATTGCTGCCTGCCGTGAGCTGACCCACACCGCAGAGCTGCTCGATAACAGCGGCGAACTGGAAGCTATTCTGCATGCGCTGGATGGCGGCTTTATCCGGCCCGCGCCCGGCGGCGACCTGCTGCGCACGCCCGACGTTCTGCCTACCGGGCGCAATGTTCACGGCTTTGACCCCTTCCGTCTGCCGAGCGCGTTCGCCATGCGCGATGCACGCCGACAGACGCAAAACCTGCTCGATCGCCACGCCGAAGAGGGCAACGGCCTCCCGGAATCGGTTGCGCTTGTCCTGTGGGGATCCGACAACCTGAAAAACGAAGGTGGTCCAATTGGTCAGGCGCTGGCCCTGCTCGGTGCCGAACCGCGCTTTGACGGCTACGGCCGCATCTGCGGCGCCACACTGACCCCACTGGAAGAGCTGGGTCGACCGCGCATTGATGTCGTGATCACGCTATCCGGCATCTTCCGCGACCTGCTGCCGCTGCAGACACGCATGCTGGCCGAGGCGACTTACCTGGCCGCGGCCGCGGATGAACCCGCAGAACTGAATTTCGTGCGCAAGCACGCGCTGGCTCACCAGGCCGCCCACGGTGTCGATCTCGAGACCGCGGCCCTGCGGGTCTTCAGCAACGCCGAAGGCGCCTACGGCTCCAATGTCAACCTGCTGATCGACAACAGCCGCTGGGAAGATGAAGGCGAGCTCGCCGACACCTACACCCAGCGCAAGTGCTACGCCTACAGCCGCAGCGGCCAGGCAGCACCGCAGCCGGCATTGCTGAATGACATGTTATCCACGGTGCAACTCGCCTACCAGAATCTTGACTCTGTCGAGGTGGGTATCACCACGGTAGATCACTACTTTGACACCCTCGGCGGAATCAGCCGTGCGGTGAAGCGCTCACGGGGTGAGGACGTACCGGTCTACATCTCCGACCAGACCACCAGCAATGGGAAGGTCCGTACGCTGTCCGAGCAGGTCGCACTGGAAACGCGTACGCGGGTGCTCAATCCAAAGTGGTACGAGAGCGTGCTCGAGCATGGTTTCGAAGGCGTGCGACAGATCGAATCCCACGTCACCAATACCATGGGCTGGTCGGCCACCACGGGGCAAGTCGCCCCCTGGGTCTACCAGAAAATGTCCGAGACATTCATCTTGGACGAAAATATGCGCAACCGGCTGGCAAAGCTAAATCCGGCTGCCTCCGTGAAGGTCGTCAACCGGCTACTGGAGGCGCATGATCGTAAATACTGGAACCCTGATGAGGCCACACTGGACGCGCTGCGCAAGGCGGGCGAGGATCTTGAGGACTGGTTAGAGGGTGTCACTGAAGAGGTAGCAGCATGAGTTTAAGTAATAGCATCCCCGTACAACTGGTCGACCCGTCACCCATCGCGCCGCCGGACGGCGAGGGTAGCGAACAGGTTCACCTCGACCCCGAAATCAACCTCGGCAAGGCCAAGGTATTCGCCATTTACGGCAAGGGCGGTATTGGCAAGTCGACGACGTCGTCCAATCTGTCGGTAGCATTCTCGAAGCTGGGCAAGCGCGTTATCCAGATCGGCTGCGACCCGAAGCATGATTCAACGTTTACACTCACCAAGTGCCTCAAGCCAACAGTGATTGATGCGCTGGAAGCCGTGGACTTCCACGCCGAAGAGCTGCGCATCGAGGATTTCGTCTTCGAGGGCTACAACGGCGTCATGTGCGTTGAAGCAGGGGGCCCTCCAGCGGGCACGGGCTGCGGCGGCTATGTCGTGGGTCAGACCGTCAAGCTGCTCAAGCAGTTTCATCTTCTGGAAGATACCGACATCGTGATCTTCGATGTTCTCGGTGACGTGGTGTGTGGCGGCTTTGCCTCGCCCCTGCAGCACGCCGAGCGCGCGCTCGTGGTTACAGCCAATGACTTTGACTCCATTTTCGCCATGAACCGTATTGCCACGGCCATTGAAGCCAAGGCGAAGAACTACGGTGTGCGCTTCGGCGGCGTTATCGCCAACCGCAGCGCCAAGACCGATGAAATCGACCGCTTCAACGCGCAGGTAGGCTTCAATCGCATTGCGCACTTCCCCGATCTCGACATTATCCGGCGCAGTCGCCTGAAAAAGTCGACCCTGTTCGAGATGGAGAACTGCGAGGGACTCGAGGCAGTGCAGGAAGAGTACATGAGCCTTGCCCGCAACCTCCTGGATGGCCGCGAGCCGACACCGATTACGCCGATGAAAGATCGGGATCTGTTTGATTTTCTGGGATTCGACTGATGAGCGAAAACACTTACGAAGAGCGCCGCTCGGAGATCGAAACCTACTTCGATCGCACTGCTGCAGATGCCTGGTCACGACTGACCTCCGACGCACCGGTCAGCCGTATCCGGCAGACCGTGCGCGCCGGTCGCGACGAGATGCGCAACACCCTGCTCAGCTGGCTGCCCGAGGATCTGCGAGGACTGCGTGTTCTCGACGCCGGCTGCGGCACCGGAGCCCTGTCGGTAGAAGCGGCCCGACGCGGGGCGCAGGTGGTTGCCATCGATCTGTCACCGACGCTGGTTGAGCTGGCTCGCGAGCGTGTCCCCACCGAAATCGGCGAGGGCAGTATCGACTTCCGGGTCGGTGATATGTCCGAGCTGGACCTCAATGACTTCGATCACGCCGTTGCCATGGATTCCGTCATTCACTACAACGCAACGGATGCGGTCAACGTATTGACCCAGCTGGCGTCAAAGGTTTCCACCAGCATTCTGTTCACGTTTGCGCCGCGCACACCCCTGCTGTCTGTCATGCACGCAGTGGGCTCGCTGTTTCCGCGCGGTGACCGTGCACCATCCATTGAACCGATAGGCGAAGAAAAACTGTTCAGGCAGCTGGACACCGCCGCGTCTCTTGGTGCGTGGCAACGTGGCCGGGGGCATCGGGTAAAAAGTGGTTTCTACACGTCCCAGGCGTGTGAGCTGCGAAGGCAATAGGACGATAGAATGAAGCGCTCCGTTGCATTTACCCAGTCGGTTATGGCGCGAGTCGGCACGCGCTGGCTGCCGTTTGCAGACGCCGTTACAGAGGACCTTCCTCTGGGGCGTTTGCTGCGACTGTCGCTGTTCCAGATTTCCGTC
>JAABSN010000303.1 GCA_011390385.1 Thioalkalivibrio nitratireducens
TCAGCTCCATCCGTAGACGCTCCGGATTGCAGGTGCGCTCGCAATCTGCCGCACCAGTCCTGCCCCGAATCATCACGGAACGCGGGCACCTGATAGTGCGCAGTCTTTCGATAAAGATCGTGCAGACCGCGCTCGGCCGAACGCAGCGCTTCGCGGGAGGATTCAGCCAGAAGCGTCGCTCTCAGATCGGTCGCATCCGCGCCGGAGCGTTCGAGTTCGACCAGGCTTTTTTCCGTCGAAGCGATGCGGTCTGCGGCCGAGAAATCGGGTGGACCGCCTTGATCGGCCGGCGGCGGCGCGGCGCCTGCCTGCTTCAGCTTCTCCAAGCCGGCTTCAAGGCGCTTGCCAGACTCGTCGCGACGTGCCGCCATGGCCTTACGCTCGACCTCGGAATAGGATTCCAGGCGGTCGATGATCCCTGGAAGCTTGTCGAGCGTGATCGAACCTGGATCATCCGGATCGAAGCCGAAATCGGGAAGCTCCGGTTCTTCGTCCAGCTCGACACCGATTTCCTTCATTGCGCTTTCGAGTCGTTCGCGCCCTTCGGACATTGTTCTTTTGTGCTTGCGGCGCAGCTGGCCAGTGCGAATGTTCTCCGGCGAGTCCGAGGAAGCTCCGATGACTTCCGTCAAGCCGGCACGGTGCATGCTCTCGGGCAACAGGTCGTGGTCCCTGAGCGTTTCGGTGATATCCATTTCCGGGTCGGTTCGACGCTCGAAGACGTCGGCATAGTGCCGAGGAGTACGCGGCGCATCGAGATCGTCGGCGGCCAACATGACATCACTGATGTCGGATGCATCCGGTTGCTCCACGCGTGTCGATGCATGAAAAACCAGCACCAGGTGCTCGAGTTCCGGGAACAACCAGACCGTGGAAAGCGCACACGGCAATTCCTCGATCGATGCCGCCGAAGCGCGTCGGATGAAAGCACGTCCGCCGAAGCTCGGCAGACAGCCCTCGATTTTGCGTTGTTCGGGGTGCATACCCTCGAGCAGGTAGCGCTCGTCCCCGATGAACATTCCGTCATGCTGCTGATCGACGCTGGCCATGTTGAAGAATGTCCAGTCACCGTCGGATGCGAAACCCGGGTACTCCTGCTTGAACCAGGCCTGGCCGTAGCTCCCAGCCTTGCGCTGTCGCTGCGGCCAATCGGGTGGAATCGCACCGAGCCCGGCCGGCGCGGTCTTGCGCCCCGGAAGCGCCAACATGCTGTCGGGGTACTCGATATTCGGTAACGGATGTACCTTGCGGCCGTTCGCACCCTCGATGGGACCTGCGCCCTTGCCCAACGGGTTTTCTCGGAACCCGTCTCCACCAAACGCTCGCTCCCAACCAAGCGGCATGAAATCGAAGGTTGCAGGCTCGGAAATCCGGTCACCGTCGAAAAACCTGTCTCCGAACACGTTCAGGGTCTTTTCCAGCGACCCGAACTGAACGCGAATCCTGCACCTTGAACGCTCCGTATCTTTCTCTGGCCAGGCGCTGCCAGCGACCAGATACTCGGACCTGCGTTTCGGAATGCCTTCATCCAGGATCGCGCTTTCTCCCAGCGCCTGTGCAACCAGCGGCCACAGCGCAAGTTCGTTCCTCAATGTGCGACGCTCGCCCAGAGGTACCATGCCGATTACGGAAATTCCCAGAAAGCAGGCGTTTCTATACTCGAATGGTCGGCTTATCAGGCTCAGTGATTGCGGTTTTATTACTTTCATCGCTTCAAATCAGTCCGCCAGGGAACAGTTTCTCACCCAATCATGTGAATCAGGAATTTCTTGATCGAGGCAGCTTTGGAATCCTCCAGTTTGTTCGCAGCCTTGTCCAGAAAGAATCCCCCGACCTTGTTGATATTGACGCCCGGCAGTTCCAGGCTCAGGGTCTTGTGTCCTATGGACGAAGCCTCCCAGCTCGTATGGAGATCCCAATAGGTCTTTTTCATGTTTCCGACTTCATCCTTCAGTGTTGCAAGTTCCTGAACCGTCTGACTGAGCTTGGTTTCCATTGCGCTCAGGGCATCAAGCTTGGAGTCGGAAATGCTGATGCCAGCGGGCGCCACGATAGTGAGCCCGGCCATCGACGTCAGCTTGGTCGTCATCGGCGTGAAGATATCAATAGGCCCGTACGTGCAACGCAGATTGAGGCCGGTCAATGCACTTATGCTGGTTATGCCAACAGCGGCATCGATGTCGACGTTAAGCGTCTGGGCTGTAATCTCGACACCTTGCGACTTGTGCGTCCAACTCCCGACCTTGACGGTTGTTGACCAACTGCCCACGCTGACGGTCTGCGTCCAGTTGTTGAATATCGTCACATCTTCCTTACCGTCGACCTTCCGCTCTCGATCGCCCTTGACCGTTTCCTTGTCGTCCTTTCCGATCGTTACGGTCCGGTTGACATCGACCGCGACGGTCTGGCAGTTCTCGACCCTGGTATCCATGTTCTTCTCGGCGTGGATGTAGAGCTGCTCCGAACCCTTCTTGTCCTCGAAGCGGATTTCATTGAAGTTGTCGCGGGTGCCCGATTTGCTCGAGCGCGTCTTGATGCCCGACTGGGTGGCATTGGACGGCAGGTCGTAGGGCGGCTTGTTGTCGCCGTTGTAGACCGATCCGGTGATGATCGGGCGATCCGGGTCGCCTTCGAGAAACTCGACGATGACTTCGTGACCGATGCGCGGCAGGAACTGCGCGCCCCACTGCTTGCCCGCCCAGGCCTGCGACACCCGCACCCAGCACGAGCTGTTCTGGTCGTTCTTGCCTTCGCGGTCCCAGTGGAACTGGATCTTGACCTGGCCGTGCTCGTTGGTCCAGATCTCCTCGCCGGCCTCGCCCACGACGATTGCGGTCTGCGGACCGTGAACAACGGGCCGGGGCGTGATGCGCGACGGGCGGAAGGGCTCGCTGGACGGCATGGCCTGCAGCGAACACCCGTATTCGAAATCGTCGCCGGAGTCGGCACCACCCGAGTCGTAACCGCCCTGGTGAATCCTGTGGGTGACCTCGAGGATCAGGTATTCGCGATTCTGATCGTCGCGCGGAAACAGTTCCAGCGTAAACAGAAAGCCGGGTATCAACCCTCGCGCGTTACCGCGACCGGCGAGAATTTCATGGTCAGCCTGATCGGCCTCGAGGCGGGTTCTGGCGATCGCCTCGCCCTTGTGCACCTCGGTGTATCCGCCCGGGTAGGCGTATTGTTCGAATTCCGCCTGGGCGTGCGGCTTGGCGATGCGCGAGACCACTTCGAGATCGGCGCCGGGCTTGGTGAAGTCGTAGTCGCGCTGGGTGAACTTGCCGCTGCGCACGCCGCGCGCCATTGACCAGTCTTCCAGGTGCTCGCGCTCGCGATGCTCATGGGTATCCGGCGGATACCATGGCACGAGATCGTATTTTCCAAATGTCTCGTGGGCACTGGGCGCATCGGCCAGGACCACGGTGTGCTTGTCTTCGGCGTGCTCGAAAAAGTAGTAGATACCCTCCTCCTCCATCAGCCGGGACAGGAAGGCGAAATCGCTTTCGTTGTACTGAACGCAGAACACGCGCTCGGCATATTGCCCGCTCAGCCTGTTGTCGATATCGGTAAACCCATGGTCCTGGCAGACCTGCTTGAAGATATCGGGCACGGTTTCGTTCTGGAAGATCCGGTTGTTGCTGGCACGCGTAAGCAGCCATAGCCACGGCCGCAGCACGATGCGATATTCGGCCAGGTTGTCGCGAAACGAGGCAAAGCTGAATTCGGCGACGTGACCGGAAAAGTACCGCAAGTCGCCGCCAGGCAGTTCCAGTTCGACCCGCGCATGCTCGCCGAGGATCTTGTACAGATCGAT
>JAABSN010000304.1 GCA_011390385.1 Thioalkalivibrio nitratireducens
GGCGGCGGCGATATCGACTACGGGGAAACCTGGCTCGGGCTCGGATACGGCCTGCTGTCGGCGAGCGTGGCGTGGACTTTCTGGGGCGAGGCCAAGGGGAACGCCGCATTCGACACCGGCGATCTCTATTACAACCTCAGCCTGGATCTGCCGTTCGAACTGGAGGAATTCTCGTTCACGGCCTTTGCCGGCTACTACGACTTCGATGAGGACGGAAATCCGGCCGCCGGTGACGAACTTTCATATGGCCACTGGGGGTTGAGCGCCAGTCGCGACCTGGCCGAGTTCGGCAGCCTGAGCCTGACCTATGAACAGACCGACGGCGGGGGCCGCAACGCGATTGCAACCGACGACGACGCGAACCTCTGGCTTGGCTGGACGCTCGCGTTCTGAGCCGTATGCAACGCAATCGGCTCCAGGTTGATTTAGCGAAAAGGCGATGAAGTCCATTCCGAACCGGGTCGGCGTCCGAGGGCGCAGCCAGCCGGCCGCCGGCCCGCGGCAGGGGCATGGGCTTCGACCAGCGTGCCTGGCACGCTGCTGACGGGCGTCTCGCTCCCTGGTTCGAATACGGACGGAAGGGCATCGGCAAAGGTAATTGTGCGCTGCCGCGCCGTTCCTCGGCGCGTGCGGCCGGGATGGGGCGCGCCGTCTGCTCCGGCCTGGATGGCATTGGAAATGGGGGCATTGGAAATGGGTGGCAAGATTCTTGGCCAGATTCTTGGCCAGATTCTTGCCGGTTTTTCGTAAGAAGCGATATGGGAATTTCCTATCCGGCGTCGGAAAGCCAGCGTGGAGTCCAAATCGTGAAAGGAAGAATAGCCGTTCTGCTGCTCCTGCATGCGCTCCTGGCATCGGGTTACGTGGCGGCCGTGGGCGCTTGCGACAACGAAGACCATGTACCTCATATCGAGTTTGATACCAGTGCCGGGCAGATCGAGGTCCGCCTGTTCCCCGCCGCTGCGCCCGAGTCCGTTGAATTATTGATTGGATTGGTCAAAGGCCCGATTTTCAACCCTGGCTTGTCCGATGGGCTGAGCAATGAGGACAGCGGCCCCGGTTATTACGATGGTCTGACCTTCAATTTCGTGAATCCGCATCTGGAAATCCGAACGTCACAGCGCGAGCCCGGCTCGGCGTTCAGGCTTCCAATGGAGATCGATGCCGATGCCTTGGGTCTCGACGAACAGCTCGTCGACGATTCTGGCGAAGCCATGGATATCTGGCAGTTCGAGCTGTTCCCCTTTTTCACCGAACATCGGAACAAGGAACAGCTTTCGACCGACCTGGTAGCTTGGGTAACTCACTGGCGCAGCGAAGGCAACGTGGACTTTCTTCAGAATGTATCGCGCAAAAGGATCAACGAAGCACAGAATTTTCAATATTCCGAAGGACTGTCCTCGCGCCCGGCGGCCCGGGGCGCCGTCGCTCTGTCATCGGCCGGCAGCAGGCGCTCTACGCCGCGATTGAGATTCTTTCTGACTGACTTCCCGCAGTTGACGGGACGGATCACGGTAATCGGCGAGGTCACGAAAGGCCTTGATATCGTAGAGCAGATCGCGCAGTTGGCTGTGATTCCGCCGCCCTATGCGGATCGGCGCGCCCGCAAACCCATTCGACCGCCGACCATAAACAAGGCTATTTTTGTCTGCACTTCATCCACCGAAGAGGGACTTCGCGATGAGAGATCTTGAGTACTTCTCGAAGCCGTGCCGGCCTGGCAGCGTTGTACTGCAAACCATGGCGCTGGCCGTGATCTTGTTGTTTTCGATTCCGGCTTTGCTGGCCCAGGACAACGCAGGCCGGGAACCGGCAGCGGCACCGGCTTCGGAGGTCGGACCCTACCTGCCGCACGCCGCAGAGTCCGGGGCCGGTTCGGGATCCGCCGCGGGCGGAACTACTATTCGAGCCCTTGAACCGGCGCCTCAGTCGCTCCTCGATGGACCCCTGTTTTCGGTGGACCATGGCCTGTTCGAAGCCAGGCCGGTTGGCAGTCTGGCCGACCAGATCGATTCGATCTGGTTTCATGCGCCCGTGGACCAACCGCAGACACCGGTCGAGTCGCCTCCTTCAGGTACTCGTGTACAAGGTACTCGTGCACCAGGCGATTTTGTCCGGGAATTCGAGGGTCAGGGCCCGACCAACTGGATCCCGCCCGATCCCATCATAGGCGTCGGGCCGGAGCACGTGGTTCAAGGTGTGAACAGCGGCTTCCGGATATTTTCCAAGCTGGGCCGCACCATCCAGAACTATACGACTTTCCAGACGTTTTTCTCATCGGTCACGCCAACTGGATGGAACGGAACGATGTTTGATCCCAAGGTGATATACCTGCGGGCGTCCAACAATCCGACCACGAGCGGCCGGTGGCTGATGCTCATCCTTGGCAGGGATACTGCCGCACAGACCAGCCACTTCTTTATTGCCGTTTCGCGCACAAACGATCCGACGCGGGGCTGGTGGTTGTACAGATTCGACAATACATTTGCCAATGGCGGTGATAGCGATGCATGGCTGGACTATTGTGGTCTTGGTGGTGATAACTGGGGAATATATGTAACCTGCAATCTATTCCTATGGACCGGTGGATTCAAGCATTCCAAGCTGCATAGCCTCAATCCTGCGATGTTCGAAGGCGGTTCATCCAACGGTTGGGCATTCTGGAACCTTGAATGGCCAAGCGGCGCGTCGGCATTCACTCTGCAACCGGCTCTTCCGCATTCAATTGCCGGCGGTGATGAAACGTTCTGGGTGAATACGTTTTCTTCGTCGGGTGACAAGGTGCTGCTGTGGACCATGACAGGGGATCGGACCAGTTCGCCCTCACTGAGCAAGGCCGAAGTAGCCGTGCCTACCTATAGCGCAATTGGGCAGAACGTCGGCCAGCCGGGCTCTGCAACGGATATCGACGGCGGAGATACTCGAGTCCTGCACGCGGCCTATAACCAGCGCCGGGTTTTTGCCACATTAACGACAGATGTTGGCGGCAGCGGAAATAGTTCCGCTGCCTACACGATGAAAATAAACGTGGACAGTGCCGACCTGGAATGGTCGCACACCCTTGGCGGAGCGACCGACCAATATACGTTTTATCCAGCCATTACCTTTCGCGGTGCTTCGTCTTCAAGTGACAATATTGGCATCATTGCGAGTTTCAGCAGCGAAGATCCGAGTTTTGAACGGCAGGTGAGCGCAGTCTACAAGATATACGAAGATCAGCCGAACAGCTCGGCAGGCCCTTTTGTGATTTTCGAGAACGGCGAAGCAGCTTATGTTAATTTCGATAGCAACAACCGCAATCGCTGGGGAGACTATACCGGCGCTCATTACGACTGGACCTGCGGGCATCTATGGGGTGCTGCCGAGGTTGCAGGGACCGGCAATCAATGGCGCACGCGAATTCGCGCACTGACGTTCGGCGACGAGAGTCCGTGCACGATCCTCGACGTCACCACACCCGCAGACAACGAGACCTTTACGGGGCTCACCAGCGAAGTTCTTGCCTGGAGTCGCTTGAATGTGCCCAGCGGCGCATCATTGTCTCTGGACCTGTCGCTCGATGGCGGCGCGTCGATCGCTGAAACGATAGCTACGGGACTGCCGTCGACCGCGACTGGCTTCAATTGGTTGGTTACGGACACGCCAAGCAATCAGGCCAGAATCAGGGTCAGGGCCAGCTCTGGCGAAACCGACTGGTCGGATGGCGTGTTCACGATCAATCCATGCCCGGATGACGGATTCGAACCCGACAACGTCTGTTTCGGAAAACGGCAGACGGTGGGGACGACGGAAAGTCATGATTTCTG
>JAABSN010000305.1 GCA_011390385.1 Thioalkalivibrio nitratireducens
ACTGATCACAGGCGCGGGACAGGGAATCGGACGCGGCATCGCGCTGCGCCTGGCAAGCGACGGCGCGGACATTGCGATTGTTGATATCAACCAGGAAAAAATGAAGGCCGTCGCTGATGAAGTGCGCGCGCTCGGCCGCAAGGCGACTACATTCCAGGCTGACGTGACTAAGCGGGATCAAGTCTATGCCGCCATCGACCACGCCGAGAAGGAACTCGGCGGCTTTGACATCATGGTCAACAACGCAGGTATCGCCAGTATTCAATCCATAGCCGAGATCACGCTCGAAGAACTTGAAAGCACTTTCCAGGTCAATGTCTATGGCGTGTTGTGGGGCATTCAGGCCGCTGCCGCGAAGTTCAGGGAGCGTGGACATAAAGGCAAAATCATTAGCGCATCCTCCATCGCGGGCCATGAAGGGTTTCCTTTGTTGGGCGTGTATTCAGCGACAAAATTTTCCGTACGCGCACTGACGCAGGCAGCGGCCAAAGAGTTTGCGAGCGACGGCATCACCGTCAACGCCTACTGCCCCGGCGTTGTCGGTACAGACATGTGGGTCGAGATTGACCGGCGCATGGCCGATATTACGGATGCCAAAGTCGGCGAAAGCTACGACAAGTTCGTCGGCGGCATTGCCCTGGGTCGCGCCCAAACCCCTGAGGATGTTGCGGCTTTCGTTTCTTATCTTGCGGGACCCGATTCCGACTACATGACAGGCCAGGCGCCGTTGATTGATGGCGGACTTGTTTATCGGTGAACTTTGGTGGCGGCTTTCTGCCGCGACTCCTGCAAACGGTCCCGCCAATGCCCGGGCAATAGCGTACCGACCTCTGCCCTGGCAATGATGGGCACCAAGGTATCGCAGTAAGTGCTCCGGTGTGCGCTGTCTTGCGGATGACGCCTGCTGCCTGCGCATCCCCTTGAGCCCCGGAGGGCAAGCATAGTTCGCACATCTTCTCAGGATATTGAAGCATCGGTTCTAGACCTGCCGGCGCATCATCCAGCCACCGGCGATCATCAGCAGCAACATCATGACGATCAGTCCGCTGCGATCAAGCGTTGGAATGGCAACCGGGCCACCGGGCGGCCCATAGGTCGTCACCGCCGACGCCGAGTCATTCGTTCCATTCGGGTCCTCCGTTCCGCTGCCGAACGCAGGCTGAACAGTCGCCGTGTTGCTTACGACGACGCCTTCGGTGGCTGACGCGAAGTCGGCGGTGAAAGCGAACGTACTGCTCTGTCCGTTGACGAAAACCGCCGCGCTGGTGCACGAGATCGACTGCGGGGCACCAGCATCGGATGTGCAATTCCAATCGCCGGGGTTCGGGCCTCCGAGGAGAACTGCTGCTGCGCCACCGCCGTTGACCGTGACTCCGGCGGGCAAAGTGTCGATAACCTCCACAGTATCGTTCGTGGTTTCGGGCCCGTTGTTAACTACGTTGATCGTGTAGGAACCGCTGCCGCCACTCGCTGACATTGTCGCTGGGCCGGACTTGGTAATGGCAAGATCACTGCTGGTAGACGCTCTGATCGACACACTGTCGAGGAAGACCCAGCTTGAATTGTCTCCTACCGTGTTGCGGGCCGCGAACCGGAGATTACAGTTCTCGGCGTCCGCAGTGAAGAAGAGACGCTGCTGAAACCACATGCGGCGCTGGCCGGAGGCCAGCCGTAACGTTTCTTGCTGATCGGAGCAAAGCGTGACATCGAACCATGCTTCGGCGGATGAACCAGCTCCTTGCACAAGGTCCGCCATGATATACCACTCGACCGCGTATGTTTGGCCCGCGACCAGGTTCGTGTAGGTCTTCTCGATCGTTTCCTGAGTACCCGGGACACCGCCGAACTGAACGCCCCCGCCATAGTTGTTGCCGTCGGGCGGAGTCAGGTAGGTGTGGTCCGCCAGACCCGCAGTTGTGATGCAGTCGTAGCTGCCCACGATATTGACCCATCCGTCGTCGTTAAAGCACGGATCCATATCATTGTCCGCTGCGGTCTCGGGAACGGTCGCCGCCGTTGCGGATCCTGCCGCTATGGCCATTATCAGGCCAGTCAACATAAGCAAGAAGGAACGATAATTTTTCATTTTTCGTTATCCCTTTGGAAAGATCGTGCTGTGATAGCTTTTAGTCTGCAAGCCGGCGGCTTGTCAAGCATTGTGTCGTGTCTGATTCCATACGAAGGAGTAGGTGTGTCGCCCGGGCCCACTTGAGTCGCTCACAGCTGGCGGGAGTTTCAATGGCCTGGTGCCGCACTCTGGTACGTGAAATCAGCTTCCGCTAGCACCCACGTCCGTCAGCGCGCGTCCAGCGCGCCTGTTGAGCCGCCTTACGCCGAACACTATGGATTCATGCAACGTCGGCAAGGCCTGCGGCGGGACTGGTTTAAAGGCTCATCCCACTTTCTTCCTCAGGTGTGCCACAATAATATCCATCGGACAACAAGCGTGGAAACCATAATGTCAACCGACACTAACAAAGCTATCGTGGAAAAAATGTGGCAGGCACTCAGCGATATGGATTGGGACGCCATGAAGGCCTGTATGCACCCGCAGATTCACTATCGGGACGTCCCCAGTGACGATCCGGGCGCACATGGCCCTGAGAACTGCGTGAAGCGCTTACAAATTGCGTTCAAGCACCTTCAGCAACAGGAACAGGTCACTCATCATATCGCGTGTGAAGGTGACGTGGTATTTCTCGACCACACGGAGACCTGGACATTTACCTCAGGGGAAACCGCGGCCCACACATTCGCCAGCATGCACGAGATCAAGGACGGGCTGGTCTACCGCTGGAGCGACTACTGGGACATGCAGAAGTTTGTCGGGCAGTTTCCCGCCTGGTTTCTGGAAGAGATGATAACAGCCAGTGCCGCTGACTTTACTGATTGAGGATAGAAGCAAAAACAACCTATTCTAAAAATACCAGTCGCTTTCTTGGCCAAGCGAAATCCCTGCCTGCACAGTCCATCCAGCGTGGTCAGAGTAGTAGCTCATCTTAGACGCCTCTATTCCAGAACTCGCAGGAACTCACCTACAACCCGGTATCGACTGGTGTCGTCTTCACTCAAAACAATAGTATCGAATGATGAGTCGGAAGATCGAGGTTTCAGCAGGATTCGCTGATGCACCCAGCCATCGCCATCTTCCGATTTGATGCTCTCGTATTCCTTGACGGTATAGTGCGAACCGCTGTCGTCATCAATGATGTCAGAGTGCTCAACCAGCACGATCTTTCCGTTGCGGCTGCCGCCCCGATCGGTCCGGAACAGGCATACAGCACCATTCGGGATTATCCTGTTCATGGATTCCCCCCGAACCTTGCACGCGAAAAGGGCTTTTTCAGCGCGCTCGCCGTCAGGCAGTAAAGCCCAAGCGTTTATTTCGGCCTGCTGCTGCTCGCTGAAGCTGCCCGCCGCGGCGACTAGATCATACAGTGGGACGGCATTTACGTAGGGCTGGATCTTGATCTTCGGCAAGTCGAAAACATTGTCTGGAGGCGAGACTGCGCGGGGTATGTGCTTCGCTAGATATTCACGAAAATCAGGGTCGCAAGCGTAAACAAAAGTGCCTCGGATACCGCGCAACATGATGGTTTTGTAGATGTTGAGAATATAGTGCTTCAGTTGCTCCGGATCGGTGATCGACTGTTTACCGTTGCGATCAAAATACAGCTCAGATCGGATAATGATTTTACCCTTGGTCTTGTCGTAGCCGATCTCGCGCCCGAATATGATGCCGGCATAGTTCAGATCGTATCCCTGCGTGGTGTGAATACAGCCCACCTCGGTT
>JAABSN010000306.1 GCA_011390385.1 Thioalkalivibrio nitratireducens
CGCTGACGATTTTGAGCTTTCGAGCCAGAACCCGGAGGTCGGTACATCAAGCCTTCAGGAACAGCGTATCGATGGGCATGCCAACTTCGTGCCATTCGCCGAGTTACTGCCTTATCGCGGCTTCGCTCGCAAAATCTTTGACGGCGTTGAGACGGGCGTACCGACCTTTCATGGTGTGGTGGTTCGCGAGGACTTCGCGAACCAGTATCCCGAGGTCGTGGTGGCCTACATCAAGGCCCTGATCGAAGCCAACGATTGGGTACGCAATAATCCAGTCGAGGCGGCCACCCGGATCGAGGAGTGGACCCGGGTTGAAAAGGAAGTGGCCTATATGTTCCTCGGCCCATCCGGCGTTCATACGCTTGACCCAACCATCAAGGAAAAGTGGGTCGACACCATCAAGTACGATCACGGTGTCTTGCAGCGGATGGGTCGGGTAAAGGACTTCGATGCCGATCGCTGGGTCGATCAAACCTACGTCAAACAGGCCTTTACCGAACTGGGGCTGGATTACGCGCAACAGCAGGCCAGCTTCGCCAACTACGAGATCAGTGGCATCGATCCCTTGTGTGGTGGGGTCATCGAGCAGCCACGCGACGCAGGTGAGGTCTGGATCGAAGGGGCTGGGATTACCGCATACAAGTCGGCAGCGTGCACGCTTGCTGCGGTCAAAAAGGCAGAAAGTGAGGGGCAGAAAGTAGGCGTGGCGTTCGTCTTCGACCACACCACCAAAATCAAGCTCTTCGCCGACAAGGCCTTCTACGCCCTCGGTAACGCAAACGGCAATGTCGACATCGTGCCGTTCTTGCTGAAGAAGGACGCAGAAGCCTACGCCGCAGCCCATTCCGGCACGGTCGGCACTTACGCCGAAGCTCTTGCACTGGCGGAGATCTAAACAATGGCAACCGCAATCAGGATGAGATCGCTCAGCGATCCCCCGGTTGCGGGGAGTGCCGCCGCGGAAGCAGCGGTGCCCCCCGCAACCCTAAGAGGGGTGGAGGACGGCCTGTCTCCGCCAAAAACCATCAAGCGCCAGGACGCCCCTGATCTTCAAGAACGCACTCTTTCCGCTCCGCCGGCATTGGCCGCCGGCGTCACGGAGAGTCTGCAGGCCCACCTCAAGTCACTGGCACTGGGCAGCTTGTCGATCGCCATCTTGATCGGTTTCTGGTACCTCGGCACCGAGTATCGCTGGGACTTTTACATTCGCTTCACCAACATCCCGTCGCCCGGTGAGGTTTATACCGAGTTCATGGGCTTGGTCGGTGGATCACGGTTTCAGACCAACATCGTCATCAGTCTCAAACGTATCCTGCTCGGTTTCTGCATTGCGACTGCGCTCGGTATTCTGCTGGGATTGCTGTGTGGCCGCTATGCACTGCTCAAGGGCTTGCTCTTCCCGGCCCTCGAGGTTCTTCGGCCCATCCCGGCAATCGCGTGGGTGCCGATGTCCATCATGCTTTGGCCAAGCACCGAGACCAGCATCATCTTCATCACCTTCATCGGTGCCTTCTTCCCGATCATGCTCAACACCTTGCATGGGGTGGGAGCGGTGGATCCGGTGCTGGTCCGAGCGGCGCGGTCGCTCGGGGCGGGCGAGGTTGCCTTGATGACCCGGGTCATCCTGCCCGGCGCACTGCCCCACATCTTCACCGGTCTGGCGGTAGGCATGGGCGTGGCATGGGTGTCACTGATCGCAGCGGAGATGATTTCCGGCCAGTTCGGCGTCGGCTACTTCACTTGGGAAGCCTATTCCCTGATCGAGTATCCCCATATCGTCATCGGCATGTTGGTGATCGGCGTGCTGGGTCTGCTGTGCAGTGGTGGCATTCGTCTGCTCGCCCGGCTGGTGATGCCATGGCAACGCATCGGTGCCAAGGAGAACACATGATGAGTACCCAACAGGACAAAGCCACAGGTCATATCGATCTGCGCGACATTCGTGTCACTTTTACCCAGAAGGGGGTCGCCCTGGACGCAGTCCACGGGGTGACCCTGGACGTAAAGCCTGGTGAGTTTGTGTCGGTAGTAGGGCCATCAGGTTGCGGTAAATCCACCCTGCTCAACATCGTTGCCGGATTTCTGAAGCCGAGTGCAGGCGAAGCGCGGGTGGATGGACAGCCCATCAGCGGTCCAGGCGCAGAGCGCGGAGTGGTGTTCCAGCAGTACTCCCTCTTTCCCTGGTTGAAAGTGCGCGAGAACGTGGAGTTCGGTCTCAAGATGCAAGGCATGGGTCGAGCCGAGCGCGAATCCAAAGCGCGTACCCTGCTCGGCTTGACCGGACTGCTGTCGTTTGAAAATCACTACCCGGATCAGCTTTCCGGCGGGATGAAGCAGCGGGTGGGTATCGTTCGCGCCCTCGCCACCGGTCCTCAGGTGTTGCTGATGGACGAACCCTTCGGCGCACTCGATGCGCAGACCCGGGTGGTGATGCAGGAGATCCTCACCAACATGTGGCAGCAACTGCGCCTGTCGGTGCTGTTCATTACCCACGATATCGAAGAGTCGATCTTCCTGTCTGACAAAGTCTATGTGATGACTGCACGGCCCGGTCGGATCAAGGCCGAGATCCCGATCCCGCTGCCGCGCCCCCGCACCCCGGAGATGACCTCTTCCCCCACCTTCATGGCCTTGCATCAACAGCTGAAGGCCTTGATTCGGGAAGAAAGTCTGGCGGCGATGGGAGGCGAATTGAAGGAAGGGGGGTTGGGCCAGGACTGGCACGTGGGCAATCAGAGCGTGAGCGCAGTGCTATGAACAGCACGCTCACGCCCTCCTGTGTTCCGGTGCGTCTCACCGACCGTCGCAAGTCAGGCCTGCTCGTCATCGAGTGGGAGGATGGCGCGATCAGCGTTCTGCATCATGGTGGCTTACGCCAGAACTGCCGTTGTGCTTTGTGCACTCACCGGCGGCGCACTGGTAAGGCGCCCGAGGCCGCTGCAGCACTGACCGAGATCCGGCCAGTCGCCGATACCGCGTTAAACCTGGTTTTCGCAGACGGTCATGACCGAGGCATTTACCCCTGGAAATATCTGCGCGAACTCGGCGATGCGTCCGCTTAAATTCAACCGTCAATAGGAACATGACATGAGTAATCTTTCGATCGAGCGTGTGCTTCACGTGCATCACTGGAACGACTCCCTCTTCAGTTTCCGCACCTCACGCAATCCCGGCCTGCGTTTCCGTAATGGTCACTTCGTGATGATCGGCTTGCCAGACGAAGGCAGGCCGCTGCTGCGCGCCTACAGCATCGCCAGCGCAAATTACGACGAGCATCTCGAATTCTTCAGCATCAAGGTACCCAATGGTCCGCTGACCTCACGCCTGCAACACCTGCAACCGGGTGACGAGTTGATCGTCGGCAGCAAGCCTGTCGGCACGCTGGTCATCGATGACCTCAATGACGGACGTAATCTGTTCTTGCTCGCCACGGGTACCGGTCTTGCGCCCTTCCTCAGCATCATTCGTGACCCGGAAACCTACGAGCGTTTCGAGCGCGTCGTGCTGGTGCATGGTGTTCGCCAGATCAACGAACTGGCTTATGTGCATTACATCCGGGACGAACTACCAGAGGACGAATTCCTGGGTGAGGTGGTGAGTGAGAAACTGTTGTATTACCCGACCGTCACACGCGAACCCTTTCGAAACCAGGGACGCCTGACCGATCTTCTGGATTCCGGCAAGTTATGCGCTGATCTCGAGCTGGAACCGCTCGATGCCAAACATGACCGCGCGATGATTTGTGGCAGTCCGGCAATGCTGGCTGATACCTGCAAGATTCTCGATGCCA
>JAABSN010000307.1 GCA_011390385.1 Thioalkalivibrio nitratireducens
TGAATCAGTCGGCGGAAACGTCTTCCGAAGGACGGTCGCCATGCTGGGTGGGGCGAGGGTGATCAAGTGCCGGCTTTTGGATCCGTACGAAGCCCATGACCTCATCCTTGCCGGGCTACCTGTCGGGGCCGTTCTCCATCTGATTCGCTCCCTGGATCTCCTTGGAAATGATCCGTCATTGCTGCCTGCGTTAGGTGTCAGTGCGAGAACCATGAGGCGATGGAAAGAGGTGCCAGTTTCGCGACGGCTGAGTCGGCCGCAAAGCGAGCGGATTTGGGTTCTTGCTGAGACGCTGGTGCGCGCGGCCGGAGTGCTGGGATCTCAGCGCAACGCGGAAACCTGGCTCGGAAGTCCGTTATCCAGCCTCAATGGGCGCCGACCGATTGAGCTTCTCGGAACACCTCTAGGGGTAAAGTTGGTGACCGACCACATTCTTCGGATCGAGCATGGTGTCTATACATAACGCTAGGCCTCGAATACTGCCAGTTCTGGTGCTGCTCGAGGCAAGCCAGTATTCCGGCCAGACAGCCCGTATACGGCGTCCATACAAGCTCTCAGGGGGAGCCTTGGCTCGCTTTCAGTTCCGTGACGCCCGCCATCCAGCGGCCACCGCCGCTTCCTCAGAACAGAACCACCGTTCACCCTTGGTCTGGTCGATTCGGGTCGCAGCATAGGAAGGCATTCCGGGCATGTGGTAGATCTTCGCGCCACTGCTGCCGATATTGCCTTTTATCTTGCATCCGTTGGCTCCGTGCGTTTGGCCGCCGGAACGACGCCACTCCCACGGTGGCTGATTTTCCGCTTCTGTTAATCCCCAGATCCCACGGCCCGCCTCCCTGGCATCCTTTTCCAACTCCAGTAAACGTCGGTCTTGCAGGTACTTCCGGTATACCCAGGCGGCACCAGTGCGCACCATCTCGGCACATACATCGAGATCACCTTTGTAAGGCCTGCCGACAGTCCGTCCGTAGCGATCCGTGGTCTGCACATCGACGACCACCTTCTCCCCGAAGATCAATACCGCTAGCTGCTCACGGGAACGGCCTCCATAGGGTTGTCCTCTCTCAGGCGCATCAATCTCCGCTAGGCGGATTCTTACCTGCTGTTCGTCTTCCGTTAACAAGGTGAAGCTATCGCCATCTGCGATGCCGACGACCTTGCCGGCAACCTCCTGAGCGGAAACTGTCGCAGACCAGGCGCAGATGAGAAAAAGGCCTAGATATTTTAGGTACGCCTTGATGAGCAGCATGCGTTCACAGCCATTGGCATAAAGGGCACCTATTGTCGGCTAATGTGAATTCCCACTCGTTCCGCTCATTTGATCGGCCGCCGCCGCAGCCATCACTTGAACTTGTGCGGATGACTCCCAGGGTGCCAGCGAGAGTTCATCCGCCAAACGGTCCACAAGCCACCAGACCGCCAGTGCGAGCCGCTCAGCTCGCCCACACTCACAGCCTACCTGGCTGTCGAGCGCCTGATCGAACGCATCCAGAAATACATCAATGTCCATTTGCGGATGATAAATGCCCTCGGACGCCTTAACCGTGGGTAATTTCAATGCCATTCACCGGGAAATCGTCACTTGCAGAATCTTCCGGTGCTGCACTCACGCCAAGGACCTTGACCCGCATTTATAGCGAAGTTAGGAAAGTTATCAAACGCTAACTTAGCTATAGGTGCCGCCTCAATCCGGGCTCCGGCCCCAGCCCGAGAGGATATGGGGGCTGATCATTTCTCACGCGATGCGCGCTGGCGGCCTGCGGTGACGCTAGTTTCGGTTGCCTACTGTTGGAGCACGAATCTGGGGCGTCCGCGTAAAATGGCCGGAGATTGCTGCCACCTACTAAGAGCAGGCCCGGCTTCACTCGTTCCGTTTTGCGCCATTCTCCGACTTGGTCAAATCAACAGGCAGGCCATGCTCGTTATACCCGATGATTTCGTCGGGCTCTCTGGCGTCTTCCACAAGCCTTGCCGCACACCGGCGGGCAATCTTCAACAATTCGTCGGATAAGGGCTCTCTCCCGAACTGAATGCGATCATTCCGTTTACCGGCATCGGTTTCTGGCATGTCCAGCGTTCTAAGCTCGGCCAACTCGAATAGCGTGTCAAAATCATCTGCGATCTGAACTCGACCTTTCAGCAGCCCGTAGCGCTTGGGTAATACCCTGTTGCCGTCCCCAGTCATTGCTGACCACCTGCCAGTTTCTGCTTGACAGGTGTAATGCTAAACCACTAATGGCCGAGCGCAATGGCGAAACAGATGATGATCGTCTGTACTGGCTGGTAGTAAAACGATACAACGGCCATTTCGTCAGGGAGCCTTGGCCGCCCGACCCGAACGGTGCGATCGTGGCGCTGATAAACCGAATGCGGGACGTTAGCCTGGTGAACAACGGACGGCGGGACGTCTGGTGCGACGTTATAGGCTCGCCATGGTTGCCGATCTCATAGGTATCAAACGACGCTCTACCCGAAGGTGCCTTAGAGACAAAGATACTGACCAGGAACCTAAATGGAGCAGATCTACGATGACTGACGCAATCATACTCACACCAGAGGAGTTCGCTTGGTTCGTCAAGCAAGCATCGGCCGCCCCGCCCCCGAATGCTCGCCTTGAACGCGCCTTGCGAGACCTGGCGGAACTATCCACGGAGGGAACTGAGGGGGCCGTGATAATCGACTGGCGTCCGAAGTCGAAGGAATAGTGGCATCTCGAACCAGACATCCACGTGTCTGCTAAGGGTCAACCGGTGTACGGTCGAAGGGAGCCACTCCAGATGGGTTTCAGCCCGTCGAGGATCGCCCGGGATACGGACACGCTCCTCATCTGCTCCGACAGCGACAGGCGTGCCGGAGACATCGCGGCTAGCGGTCGCGCGCGGGAAGCGCATCCGGGCGGCCGTAGAGCACAACTTCGGCGCGTCTCACTCGCGCTGGCCAGACTGGGAGCGTTGCCACCGCAACTGACCCACCGCACGCCGCGCTTCAGCCTCGGCGATTGGGCGCGGCATGCGCGCATCGTATTCGGCAATGGCGGCTCGCTCCTCGAAGAGCTCCTGCTCAAGCTCGCTGAGATCGCCGAGGCTCTCCATCAATCCTCTCCTTCTACTAACAAGATTCCGAAGCATTGCACCACGATGGATCACGAGGTGAGCCTCATCGGCGGGATGCAGGGAAACGATCGTTTTCTTTACCTCCAGCCCCGCAGAAAAAATTTCGCCATAAGGGAGGAATGATCCGTAAGAAATCCTGTACAACAATCTACGTACAGGTAACGTCCCTTTTGCGTCTCTCGGCGCCAGCGCCAAAGGTGGTCTCATCTCTCGGCATCGGATGAAGGTTCCATCCGGAACGCCGAGACGTTGGCGTGGAGGTGTCAGATCCCCCTAATCGGGCCTACCCAGAATTAGAGGTTTCGGGGTGATGGATCTGCCGATATTCGGCAGGCGTAAAGTCGTTCAGGGCATCGTGCGAAATATCCTCGTTGTAGTCCCTAAGCCGGGTCTCGGTGCGTTACCGAATCTCCGACAGGGTTCAGAAGACGTACATATCGAGTACGCAGGGGAGGTCGCTGTTCGCTTTGAGGTTGTCGTAGGAGCCCCTTTCCCCATTGGGTATACTCAGCACAGTTACTCTTACTTGATGTTAACTGGTTGTCGTAGGAGCCCCTTTCCCCATTGGGTATACTCCGTGCCGTTGCGGGGCTGACGAAAGCTACCGTTGTCGTAGGAGCCCCTTTCCCCATTGGGTATACTCCCACCCGCCGAGGGCGACAACGCCCTCCGG
>JAABSN010000031.1 GCA_011390385.1 Thioalkalivibrio nitratireducens
GAAATCGCTCATGAGTATAATTTATACCTTTTCTCCTCTCCTCGCAAGGGGAATTCCGGGGACAGTACACCGGTGCGACACGAAGTCGAACGCTTATTTCTCAATGAGTTAGATCTGATGTTCAGCCATCAGTCCCCTATCGGGCCGTGCGTCGGGGATAACCCCGGGGTGCGGAGCGTCCGAAACAACGTAGCCTCCGTCCGCGGACGGGTCACCACAGTTCTGGGGGGGTCTGACCTTGCGTTTTGCCCCGTAGGCGCGCACTCCGGGCATAACCGCGCTGCTCAATCGTGGCAGCGTCTGGGGGTCAGACCTTGCGTTTTGCCCCTGTGCCGGAAAGGGGGCAGAACGCAAGGTCTGACCCTGCAAATGCGGCAAGGCCTGACCCTGTAGGTGCAGCGTATCGGCCCGCACACCGCTTCGGCGCCCGCTACAGTCCCTGAATTCCGGATGGCCATCGCGGTGGCGGTTGTGATGACCCTGGCCCGAGCATCAGAGCTTCCCGTCTAGACCCATCTGGTAATATTTGTGGATGAGCTCGTCCTGGTGCTCAAGCAACCAGTCAATGGAAGGCTCGTGCGCCATGGCCTTGTGGATCGCCTTGGCGGTCGCCTCGCGGTGGATATCGAACAGGACCTTGTGGTCCAGGTCGTCGGTCTCCACCACGCTCGGGTTGAGCCAGACCGAGACGATGATACCAAGGTCGTTGACCTTGTCTCGCGGGATGTCACCGCTCCGCACGGCATCCAGCACCCCGTTGGCGATCGCGCCCTGCACCGTGCCCATGAGGATATTGGTGTAGCGGCTGTCCTTGACGGTGACCTTGCTCACCATCAGGGTGGCCGGGCGCACCATGACGTCGGTATTCATAATGGCGAGCACCCGGGAGTGCCCCTTCACCTGGTCACCCAACAGGTTACCGAACGCAGTGCCCATGGGCCCGTCCATCTCACCAATGGCAACCTCGGGCTCTGCTGCCGTGCCCGGGGGTCCTCCGGCCACCAGGCACTCACCGACCCGCATGATTATTCGTTCACCCATGTCCTTCCTCTTCGTCAGCCTGATTGAGGATTGGACCCTAATTCATTCCACTGGACGGGAATAACCGTACTACTACGCCCCCGCGCCGACCGCACGGGATACGCAGCTCTGGGCCATCCGCGACGAGGCGCTATGCCTGCCGGATCAGCACCTGTAACCGATTCATCATCCAGATGTCACGAGGATGACAACGGACGGGCGCACAGTGCAGACATGAATAGCCCGATGCTGCACATGCGAGACACGGCACCGGCCACCGGCACTGCGCCCGATCGCAGGCTGCGCGTCAGCGTGGTTACCGAAACCTGGCCGCCCGAGGTCAATGGTGTCGCGATGACGATTCACCGCATGGTGGAATGGCTGGGTCGCCGTCACGATGTCAGCCTGATTCGTATCCGCCAGCGCGACGAGACCCTCGGGGTCGTCATTCCCGGGGTGGAGACACTGCTCTTGAGGGGTGTTCCCGTGCCCCGTTATCATGAACTGCGCATGGGCCTGCCGTCCGCGGGCAAGCTGAAGCAACTCTGGCAAACGAAGCGCCCTGATGTCGTGCATGTAATCACCGAAGGACCTCTGGGCTGGTCTGCGATACGGGCGGCCACCGCCCTTGGTATTCCCATTGTCAGCGACTTCCACACCAATTTTCATCAATACACGGCCCATTACGGAATGGGGCTGTTCAAGCCCATGGCACTGCGCTACCTGCGCGGACTGCACAACCGGACACGAGTGACACTGGTGCCGACACGGGCACTCGCCGACAGTCTGACACTGCAAGGCTTCGAACGCCTCGACGTGCTCGCGCGTGGCGTCGATACCGAGCTGTTCGATCCCCGGCGTCGGCGTTCCGAGCTGCGCTCGTCATGGGGCGCGGGTCCCGACGACCCGGTACTGCTGATGGTCAGCCGCATCGCCCCGGAAAAGAACCTTCCCCTTGCACTGCTGGCGTATGAGCGGGCGCGTGAACGCATCCCCGGCGCCCGCATGGTGGTGGTCGGCGACGGCCCCGCGCGGGCGCGCACTGCCGCCACCCACCCCGATGTACACTTCGCGGGTATGCAGACGGGCCGGTCATTGGCGGAACACTACGCTTCCGCCGACATCTTCGTGTTTCCCAGCCGCAGCGAGACGTTCGGCAACGTGACGCTGGAGGCCATGGCCAGTCGTCTGGCGGTCGTGGCGTTCGACTACGCCGCAGTGCGCGAACACATTGCCGATGGCCGCAATGGCCGGGCGATTCATTGCGACGATGACGACGGGTTCGTCACTGCCGTGGCGGAGCTTGCCTGCGACCGATTGCAGACGGAGCGTCTGGCATCCGCCGCCCGCGAGACCGCACTCGCAATCGACTGGTCCCGCGTCTGCGAACGGTACGAAGACCTGCTGATGCAGTGCGTGGAGAACGATCATGGCTGAGCCGATGTTGACACCCGATCAGTCGTTTGCCCGCATGCGGGCACTCGATCTGACCCTCTGCAGGTTTCTGAACCGGGCGAACCGGCGCGAACAGGTCGGACGCTTCTTCGCTCTCGTCAGCCGACTGGGCGATGGGGTTCTCTGGTACACGCTGATGCTGATCCTGCCGCTGGTACACGGCATCGGCGCGCTGCTGGTCAGCGTGCACATGGCGATCACGGGTTTGCTGGGCCTGTTGATCTACAAGTGGCTGAAAGCTCATACCAGCCGCCCTCGCCCGTTCATGGTCAGCGAGGGCATCATCCGCCGTGTTCCCCCGCTCGACGAATACAGCTTTCCTTCCGGGCACACGCTGCATGCCGTCGCGTTCTCGCTGGTGCTGTTGCATCACCTGCCGCAGTGGTTCTGGTGGGTCGTACCGTTCACCTTGCTGGTCGCCGCCTCGCGCCCCATCCTGGGTCTGCATTATCCCAGCGACGTTCTGGCGGGGGCAGTGATCGGAACCGGGGTTGCCGGCCTCTCGATCCAGGTGGGGCACTGGCTCATCGGTTAGCGTGAAAATACAGCCACGGAAGGACACGGAAATCACGGAAAATACAACGGGCCGAACCCTTTGTCCGTGTCCATCCATGCTTGCCGTGGCTCGCCTTTTCATCCTGCAGGGGTGACCGCTGGCCATGACAGTTAGCGTGAAAGAACCTGCGTAGGGTGCCGTGAGGCAAAGCCGAACCGCACCGAAACCACGCCGGCCTCGGCTCCACGCCCCGGGCCTCGAACGGTGCAATTCGCTGCGCTCATTGGCACCCTACGCCTCCATCTTTCATGTTTCGGGGTGGCAGGCATGGCCATGACAGTTAGCGTGAAAGCCCATCGTGGGGTGCCGTGAGGCGCAGCCGAACCGCGCCGGCACGCCGCGGCCCCTGGCCTCCGGGTCTCGAACCTGGAGCGGTGCAATTCGTTGTGCTCATTGGGACTCTACGCCTTTCCTCATCAGGAGTGGCCGCCAGCGTGTTCGCGCGAGCGGGGCGTCCTTTTCAGGCCCAAACCAGCACCTCACCCTGGCCCCCACAGGCAAGATCACCGATGAATCGTCGAACGATGGGCGCGCGCTCGAGCCACGTCGTGGGCAGTGCCTGCAGGCGATCCAGTTCGCCGCGCAACACCGCGAGGAATCCGAGGCGCTGGGCTCCGTTGTCGTTGAAGGTCAGGGGTAAGGAAGCAGGCATCTGGTCCAGTAGCAGCGTGCCGCGGCGCATTTCTCGCCCGGGACCTTCTCCTGTCTTGCCGAGGACGATGAGGGTTCCGGCAATCATTCCTGCCCCGAGTCCCGGGCCTGCGTCGCCCTCCAGAAGGACAATACCCCGGCGTTGTCTCTCACCCGCTCGTTGCCCGCAATTGCCGTGAACGCGAACGAAGCCGCCCGACATCCCGTGCATTTGCCCCGGCGCCGGTGCGCCCAGCCCCATTCCACAGTCGCCATCGATTTCGACCAGCCCCCCCTTGAGAGCGCTGGCTGCGAAATCGCCCGCGCGCCCCAGCACCCGAAGCCGGCCTCCCGTCATCTGTGCGCCGAGGTGATGGCCCGCGTCGCCCTCGACGATCAGGTCGCCGATGGTCATGCCGGAACCCAGATAGTCGAGATTGGGCGCACAAGGGCGGACGATGTGCCTGTCGCCCTGGGTTCGGGTGACGGCAAAGATTTCACCGACCTGTGCCTGCTCACGCCCGAGTAGCAATGGCATGCGTTGCACCGCGTCGACCGGAGCCTGACCCGGAATATGTGCCGAGAGGAAACTCATGTCCAGCCGCTGTGCAGTTGCAGCGCGTTGCTCGAGGACCAGTGCCGTCATGCGAGAACCTCGTGAAGCCGAAAATGGAATTTCCCCAACTTGCCACCGTAATTCCCTGCCGCGATCCGACGGACGCCGGAATCGATGCCCCTTGCACAGGCCGCCTCTATACCGTTGCGCATGGCTTCGGCGACGTCGCTCGGAGTCAAACCGTTGATCACGATTTCCAGGACGGCTGCGTCGTCGGCTTTCAGCGCAGAGTCGCTGGTTGCACGCAGGGTCGGGCAATAGGCGTCATTGGTCGACGCCAGGAGCTTTGGATACTTGCTACCCACTTTCGAACCCGAACGCACGATGCCTCCGGGGAACGGCAGGACGATATTGGCGTGCTTGCGCATTGCCACCACGGCGGCCTCGCAGGCCTGCAGCGTAGCCTCGAGCGAACGACCGATCACGAGGAAATTTCCGCCCCCGACAGCCGAGGTTTGCCCCGTAGTTTCCTCGGCGAGAAATTCACCATCCATGACCGGGACCCGCCAGAAGCGTCGAGAACCGATCTTCTTGCTGATTTGGTGCCCATCCCCGAAATAACGCAGATTCTGGCCTAACGGAAGCGGATCGCCGCCGGTGATTCCGGCAAACACGGCCGTGGTCGGGCAGGTCAGAATGCACTGGCCGACACGACGTTCCAGGTGCTTGGCGAGATCTTTCCCCGACATGCCGAACATCAACACAGTCACTCCGGGCCGCCCGTCGGGTGTCTCTTCAGGCGGTAGGGTGCGCTCGATTCCTGCTTCGACACCGCAGCCGATGACCGAGGTGGCGAAGCCGGTCATGGTTTCCGCAGCCTGTCGGGCCCAATGTTCACTGATCGCAGTAATCAGAATCCGGGTGGCCTTCATTCCAAAGGCCTCCGCGAAGGTGTCGTCTATGGTGATTCCGTTGCGTTCCACGCGATTTCCGAAATTTCTCGATGAGTAGGGGCGGTTCGTCGTTTGAGGGATTAATGCAGGAGTCGTGCCGTTCGCCCTGACCCAGGTTCCAGGGACGATTCTTCGACCAGGGGCGCTCCCCTCTGTACCCCGCGCGCAGGCTGGCCGTGACACAGTGCGACGTTGACGTCGCACTGTCTGTGGGATTGCCGTGCCTGGGTGCGTTCGGAACAAACCCTGGCGATCAATGGGATCGGCGTGGCTCCATCGTCTCCCGGAAACGCGGAATTGCCGTTGATCGCGGGGAATGGAGTGACGCCGCGATCCATAGGGTGTTGATTTGCCATGCACCATCTGAATTGCAGCGCGGCGCAGGGGATGGGAGTAGCCCTTGTCAGGGATTTTTCTGGGCGCCCTCGGTCATGCCGGCGGGTGACGCATGTCGAGCATGGTCCGCAGACTGGGCACGCAAGTTGCTGCTGCTTGCAATATGAACCGGGACACCCCGTTTGTCAGCAGCCCCGCCCGGCTGGTGCTGTATCACCACAGCACCCCGGCGAATCCGTTGTGAGCGCCTATTGATGAACAACACGAGCCATCCCGAAATGGAAACTCCGCCTTATCTCGTGGACCTCAATCGCCGCGCTGGGGATCTGGTGGACGCCTTGGTGGGCGAGGCCGAGATTCTTCGCCTTGGGGTTTCGCGAGATGCCAGCGGCGTCAGGATCGTGGACGCGGGCATCGACGTTGAAGGTAGCCTGGAGGCGGGTCGGCTGATTGCGGAAATCTGTATGGGAGGGCTGGGCAAGGTCAGCATCTCCGCGAATGGTGCTACGGCCGATTGGCCCTTGTCGGTCCACGTTCACAGCGTTTCTCCAGTGATCGCCTGTCTGGGCAGTCAGTACGCCGGCTGGAGCCTGTCCCATGGTTCGGGAAAGGAGGCATTCTTCGCGCTGGGTTCCGGTCCTGGTCGCGCCCTGGCCGGCAAGGAAGCGCTGTTCGCAGAACTCGGATTGACCGATCGGGCCAGTCGTGCGTGCCTGGTATTGGAAGTCGATCGGGCGCCGCCGACCGAGCTGACCGCCAGGATTGCCGCAGACTGCGGCGTTCGGGCCGAGCATCTGACCCTGATTCTCACTCCGACACGGAGCCTCGCCGGGACGGTTCAGGTGGTGGCTCGCGTGCTCGAAGTGGCCTTGCACAAGGCCCACGCCCTCGAGTTTCCGATGGCTGACATCATCGACGGCTTCGGTAGCGCACCGATACCTGCGCCGGCACCGGACTTTCTGACCGCAATGGGTCGGACCAACGACGCGATTCTTTTCGCGGGGCAGGTGCATCTGTTCGTCCGTGGCGAGGACGAGGCTGCACAGTCTCTTTGCGAGCGGCTGCCGAGCGCAGCGTCGCGGGATTATGGGCGTCCCTTTGCAGAGGTCTTCAAGACCTACGATTACGATTTCTTCCAGATCGACCCAATGCTGTTCAGCCCTGCAAGCGTGATTGTCAGCGCGCTGACATCGGGACGCAGTTACCGCGCCGGCAATTTGGACCTGGCGCTTCTGGGCCGCTCGCTGGGGGTGGATTTGTGACCGGACGCCGCATTGCACTGATCACCGATGACCCAGGTTGGCACGGAGCGCGTCTGGAATCCGCGTTCGATGCGAGGGGTTATGAAACGCGGACCGTTTCACTCGCTGATTGCACCCTGGACATCAATGGCACGCAGCATCGCATCAACCTCCCTGGTTTCGGCACAGGGAGCCCGGATGGGGTTTTCGTCCGGGGCATTCCGGGGGGCACGCTCGAAGAGCTGATATTCCGGCTGAACATCCTGCATGCGCTGAAGGCGCAAGGGGTGACCGTTTATAACGACGCGCGGGCCATCGAGCGATCGGTGGACAAGGTGCTGACCAGTTTTCTGGTCGCCGGTGCCGGCTTGTCGGTGCCGCCGACCCGAGTGACCGGTACCGTTGAAGACGCGAAGACGTTCGTCCAGCGGGAGCTCGCGGCAGGGTACCTCGTGATCTGCAAGCCCATGTTCGGTGCCCAGGGGGAGGGGATCGTCCGGATCGGGGCGATGGATGACTTGCCCCCTCAGGATCGGGTGCATGGTGTCTGGTATCTGCAGCGCTTCATTCAGTCCGAGCGCAACGGCAGCTCCGACTGGCGGGTTTTCGTGATCAGGAACCGTGTCGTCGCGACGATGCGACGCTCCACCAGCGATGGATGGCTGACCAACGTGGCCCAGGGCGGGCAATGTCATGTCGGTGTTCTCGAGTCTCGCGCTGCCGCAATGGCCGAGGCTGCGGTGGCGTGCCTGGGAATGAGTTATGCCGGAGTGGACATGCTGTGTGATCTGCAAGGGCGCTGGTGGGTGCTCGAGGTCAACAGCATTCCCGCCTGGCGAGGCTTGCAGAAGACGACCGGGATCGACATTGCCGGATTGCTGGCAGACGACTTCCTCCGCGAGTGCGGCGGCGCTTGTCTCGGCGAGTTGGCCTCATGATCACGCCGCAGCAGGTACAGGCTGCCTATCTCCGGGCCTGCGATCTCGATGTCGCGGCCCTGAAGCCGGGGAACGTCTCCAATTACGCCCCCGGACACCATATGGAAGCCGTGGCCTTTCGGACCAGTGCTCAGGCGAGCGCACCAATGCTTGCGGCGCCGCGCAAGAATCTGGGGGAACGCATATACGCGGCAGTGGCCGCCACCCGGAGGTCCGTGAATTGCAACACCAATCTCGGCATCATCCTGCTGTGCGCCCCGATGGCTCAGGCAGCACTCGACGATTCCGGCGGACCCCTGCGCGAAACGCTCGCCGATCTGCTGGTTCAAACCACGGTCCGGGATACCGAGCAGGTCTATCAGGCCATTCGCCTCGCTGCACCCGGTGGTCTGGGTGCCAGCCCCGATCATGATGTTACCGATACCCCCACGGTGGACCTGCGCACGGCAATGGCTCGCGCCGTGTCCTGGGATCAGATCGCCAGCGAATATGCGACCGGTTTCCAGGGTCTCTGGGATCGAGTTCTGCCTTACCTGGAAGACGCGCTGGAGCGCTGGGACAACGATCTCCTGCGAGCGACCACCGACCTTTACTTGTCTCTTCTGGCTGAACAACCGGATACACACGTTCGGCGGCGCAACGGAGCGCGGGTCGCCAAGGATCTGTGCGATCAGGCCAAAGCCATGCGCCGCGTTTTCCTGCAGGGCGGGAACGAGGCCTGTGTGGACCGTGAACTCGAATCCATGGATTCTCGCCTGAAGAAGGCTGGAATCAATCCCGGCACGACTGCGGACCTCGTCGTCGCCGGTCATTTCCTGGCCCGCTTACGCGATATTCGGGCTGATTCTGCCGGGGACTATCCCGGTCAACCCCAAGTTGCATCGGCCTCCCTCGAGAGGCTGTGTGACGTTCTTTGACAGTGGCTTGCGAGCTGCGAGGAGATTTTTACGATGGCTGTGATCAACAAGACGATGGTTGGTGAATACCTGGCTGGTGACGGTAATGAAGTCGCGCACATCGACCTTATCATGGGTCCACGCGGGTCCGCGGCGGAGACGGCCTTCTGCAATGGCCTGGTCAACAACAAGGATGGCTTTACGAGTCTTTTGGCCGTTATCGCGCCGAACCTTCCGTGCAAGCCGCACACGATGATGTTCAACAAGGTGACCATCAAGGGTGCGACTCAAGCCGTGCAGATGTTTGGCCCGGCCCAGCGCGGAGTGGCGATGGCTGTGGCTGATTGTCTGGAAGATGGCACCATCCCTGCCGGTGAAGCCAATGACGTATTCATTTGCGTCGGCGTTTTCATCCACTGGGAAGCCGCGGATGACAACAAAATCCAGGACAACAACCATAAGGCCGTCAAGGAGGCCATCAAGCGCGCGATTGCCGGTGATCCACAGCCGGCAGAGACCCTCGAGGGGAGAGGAGCAGCCCATCCCTTTGCGGCTCACGTCTGATCGGATCCTGCTCCCGCCGTTTGGCGGGAGCAGTCTTTCCTGTGGATTTCATCCCGATTCACGGCATCGGGTCGCGCCAGAAAATCGGAATGGCATTCATGGCGATACGCGCGGCCCGGAAGGCGAAAGACGCGGGGTGCCAGTGAGCACAACGAATCGCTTCGCCCGGCGTTCAGGAAAGGCGGGAACGCGATTGCCTCACGTTGATGAGGTTCGGCTTGAGTCTGGCGGCAATTCCCGGGATGAACGGGGTGCCCAGCGGCGAATTCGCACGAAGCTGCTCCCGAAGGGGTCTGCGTTGTAGGGCTGTCAGCATTGCTGGCGACCCAGTATTCGGCGCCGGATGCCGACAGTCGATAGTCTGCCAGAAGAGGCAAAGATGCGGGTGTTCGTCTACGAGTTTGCCACCGGAGGCGGTTTCGCCGGACAAACCCTGCCCAGTAGTCTGGCGCGGGTAGGCGACTTGATGCTGCAAGCCCTGGTGAGCGACCTGGTGGAGTGCCCCGGGGTCGAGGTCCTTGTCTCCCGTGACGCTCGTTTGCCCCCACTTCGCGAATCCGTGGCAACCTACTGGGTGGACACTCAGGCGGCTCTCTCGGATGCCTGGGACGCCTGTCTCGATGCGGCAGACGCGGTATGGCCGATCGCGCCCGAAACCGACGGTATCCTCGAGCGGGTGTGCCGTTCTGTGTCCAGCGCCCATCGGATATTACTGAACACCGGCGCCACGGCCGTGGCAATTTCCGCGAGCAAGTACGCGACGGCGACGCAGTTGCGCGCACGGGGGGTCCCGGCAATCGCGACCTGGAAAATGGATCGATTGCCGGCCCTTGATGGCGACGCCTGGGTCTTGAAGCCGGATCGGGGAGAGGGATGCGGCAACACCTGTCTTGTCAGGTCCCTTGAGCAACTTCCCTACGGTAATCCGGACTGGGTGTTGCAGCCGTATGTTTCGGGGCAGGCGGCGAGTCTGTCGCTCCTTGCGCACGATGGACTGGTTCGTGTTCTGGGCCGTAACCGCCAACGGGTGGTCCTGATTGATGATCGTTTTTCACTTCTGGGTTGTGTGGTCAATGGCCTCGATGCCGATGACCAGATGATTGAGGTTCTGGCCCGGGCCGTGATGGCGGCGCTGCCGGGGTTGCGGGGCTATGTTGGCGTGGACTTCATCATGTCCGCCCAGGGGCCTCTGGTGCTCGAAGTCAACCCCAGATTGACCCTGTCCTATGTCGGCTTGAGTCGCTCTCTATCATGCAATGTGGCCGCGCTGGTACTGAATCAACTGGCGCAGCCCGAACCCTTGCCCTTTGCGCTCGGGAACATCGAGTCTGTTGAAGTGGAAGTGGGTGCGTCTCATGCCGTCTGATATCCGCTTTGTGGGGTGGGACATCGGCGGTGCTCACCTGAAAGTGGCGATGCTGGATGCCGATGGCAGCCTCTGCGATGTAAAAACCTGTGCAACGCCTCTGTGGGAAGGGACGACCGTGCTGGTCGAAGCCTTGAATGAGGTGCGAATGGCCCATGACCTCGAAGACGTGCGTCACGCCGTGACCATGACCGGTGAACTTGCAGATATTTTCACCGACCGAGCTGCTGGTGTCCGTGCGTTGCTGGAGCTGTTCTCTGGCTGCTTCCCGCGAAGCCCGATAGGGATCTACGCCGGTGTCCGAGGCTTTCTGAATCCCGAAGCGGCGATGCGGGCCTTCGAGTTTGTCGCTTCCGCCAACTGGCACGCGACAGCGTGTCTTGCGGCCCGCTGTTATGCGAAGGGTTTGCTGGTCGACGTGGGAAGCACCACAACGGATCTCGCCTGGTTTCAGGACGGTCGTGTCCGGACCCGTGGCTCCAGCGATCGAACCCGGCTCGCGGTCGGAGAGCTTGTCTACACAGGGGTCGTGCGTACCCCCGTCATGGCACTGGCTAGCGCGGTGCCGTTTCGTGGCCTCTGGGTCGATCTGGCCGCGGAGCATTTCGCCACGACCGCTGATGTGTACCGAATTAGCGGCGAGCTGCCACCGGACGCGGATCTTGGGCGTACCGCCGACGGCCGTGAAAAGTCGCGAACCGCGAGCGAGGCCCGGCTGGCACGAATGCTGGGCACCGACGCCTCCGATGGGTCCACGGCCATGTGGAGGTCGGTTGCGGATTATCTGGCTGAGTGCCAGATTCAGCGGTTGACGCGGGCGTGCCAGTTACAGATATCGCGGGGCATCGAGGTTGACACTCCATTGGTCGGAGTGGGCATCGGGCGTTTTCTGGTCGAGCGTATTGCCCGGCGTCTGGGGCGGACCTATCAGGTCTACGACCCGCTCGCTGGTTTCAGCGAAATCGGATCAGGCGCTACGGTCGGCGCCGACATGGGTCCCGCTCTGGCTGTTGCTTTACTGATGCGCGAGGGGGTACGAACATGCGCCTTCTGAGCGAGGTTCCCTACCACCCCGACACCTCGCTCGTGTTCGATGCGATCGCCAGTGATCCATGGGCGGCCTATCTCGACAGCGGGTGGCCAGGGTCCACGATGGGCCGTTACGACATCCTGACCGCCGACCCCGGCGTCACTCTGGTGACGCAGGGGGGAACCACGCAGATTCGTACCCGCGACGGTGATCAGTGGAGTTCACAGGCGGACCCGTTCACGCTCCTTCGGGAACAACTGGGGGATTTCGAACCGGTTCGGTTTGGTCTGCCTTTCAGTGGTGGAGCGATCGGTTGGTTCGGCTACGATCTTGCACGCCGTATCGAACGGCTTCCCGCGCACGCTCGGGACGATGAATTGCTGCCGGAGATGGCGATCGGCATCTATGACTGGGCCCTGGTCGTGGACCACCAGGAGCAGCGAAGCTGGCTGGTGGCGCAGGGGCGGGAGCCGGGTACACACCGCCAGTGGTGGTCACTGCTCCGCCGCTTCACCCGTGTGAGGCCGCGCATGCATCGGGATCCGTTCCGGGTGACCGGCGCGGTTACAAGCAATTTCGATGCGATCGGTTATGCGCGAGCCTTTGCGCGGGTTCAAGCGTATATCAGGGATGGAGACTGCTACCAGGTCAACCTGGCTCAACGCTTTTCGGCTCCGGCGGAAGGCGATGGCTGGAGCGCGTATCAGGTGTTGCGCCAACGCAGCCCGGCTCCCTTTGCCGCATTTCTGAATACGCCCTATGCCCAGATCCTCAGCGCCTCGCCGGAACGCTTCCTTCAGGTTGACGAAGGTACGGTGGAAACCCGCCCCATCAAAGGTACCCGGCCGCGCGGTCATTGTCCGGAGGCGGACAGCGCGTGGGCACGGGAACTGTCTCAGAGCGAAAAGGATCGTGCCGAAAACCTGATGATCGTTGATCTGCTGCGCAATGATCTTGGCCGCGTATGCCGGCCCGGGTCGGTGCGCGTGCCGTCGCTGTTTGCTCTCGAGAGCTTCTCCAACGTGCATCATCTGGTCAGTACCGTGACCGGACAGCTGGACACCAAACAGGATGCCATCGGTCTGCTACGGGCCTGTTTTCCCGGGGGGTCCATTACCGGCGCGCCCAAGATACGTGCCATGCAGATTATCGAGGAACTGGAGCCCCAGCGTCGCGGATTATACTGCGGCTCCATCGGCTACATCGGCTACGACGGCCGGATGGACGTGAATATCGCCATTCGTACCCTGGTCTACAACCAGGGCGAGATTCGCTGCTGGGCCGGTGGCGGGATCGTGTCCGATTCCACCGAGGCAGCCGAATATCAGGAGACCTTCGACAAGGCGGACGCCATGCTATCGCTGCTTCAGGGTTCGAGGCTCAAGCGTGTGGGTGGTTAAGCTTGGCGGCAGCATGGCGCACGACCCGACGCTTCGCGACTGGGTCTCGGTACTCGTGGCCTGCCCGGACCCGGTTGTCATTGTGCCCGGCGGCGGTCCCTTTGCCGACGAGGTGCGGCGGTTACAGCGGACGTGGCAGTTTGACGATGCACGGGCGCACATCTTGGCAGTGCAGGCGATGGATCTGTTCGGGCACGTTCTGTGTACCCTGCATCCCGATCTGCACCCACTGGATTCCCTGGAGATGCTGACCCCGGAGTCGCGCGCGCCAAAGACCTGGGTCTGGATACCGAGCCATGACGTACTGGCGGATGTCTCGATGGAAGCTTCGTGGGATGTCACGTCCGACAGTCTTTCCGCCTGGCTTGCCGGGCGCATCGAGGCGCGCGGTCTGCTTCTGGTGAAATCGGCGGAGCCGCGCACCCAGGACACCAGCCTGTTCAGCGTGGTCAGTGCGGGTTTGGTCGATCGCGCGTTTCTTCAGCACGGGCCGCGCGCCCGGTGCCCGATCGGACTGCTACACCGTGATCGTGCAGATCAATTCGTTGGATGGCGCAGTGGCCGCCCAGGGAGCGGGCATGTCGTGAACATCACGGTATCGGACTAGAAACCGGTATCAGGGTGCCACCGGCGACAGGCTTGAACCCCCCGAAAGGTGCGGCGCGGTATCGAAGCCTGTCGGCGATTCGATCTCCAGCGCTGCATTCACCTTGGTTGCGAGCCAACGCCAGGCCTCCAGCTCGCGTGGGCCCCCGGTCTTGTCCATCGCGATCTGAAGGTACCCCATCTCCTGAATGATCTTTCCCCGGCTGAGGCGGTCCAGCCGGCTCGCCAGGATCGCCAACTCGAGAACGGCAGCCTGAGCGCGGTTGAACCCCCGGAACGGACGATGCTGGGCAGTCTCGGTCACCGTGCAGGTCAGGCGGGGGCGGACAGGGTCTTCTTCAACGACAGAGAGCTCAAGCGATTCGTGACTCAGCGCGTCGCGCAGGCGGAAACCGCCATGCACGGGTTCCAGGGGCCAGTCACGGCGCCCGGTGAGACAGCCGGCGTAAACCCGGACGTCATCCGTGCAGCTGATGACCGCGCGCCGGTCCCTGAGCAGGTTGTCCAGGGTCGCCGATGGCCGGAAGGGTGCCACCAGTACCCTGTCGTGATCGTCCCTGACGCCCATCGGCGCGATGTGCGGGCGTCCATTGGCATGCTGGGTGATCACAATGATCTCGCGGACGGGTAGGTTCACGGTGTTCTCCTCAGTGCAGTACGAGCTGCATGCCCAGATCCTCGGCGATGGCGGGGTGGCGCAGACCGTAATGCTCCATCCGGCACAGATGAAAGCGGTCAAAGTAGGCGCTCAAGGGAGTCTCGATATTTCGGTCAAAGGCCGGTGCGACCGCATGCGTGCGACCCTGGGTTGCATGGGTCACGCGTCCGTCCTGGACCACGATGACGCCATCCTTCATCACCAGGTGGGCGTGTCGGAACATGGCTGCACGGTCGGCATGGTCGTGGTAGACGGCGATGTCCGCGACCGCTCCCGCCGTAAGATGGCCGCGATCCGGAAGCCCCAGAAGGCGGGCCGGCGCGGCTCTTGTCATCATCGCGATGTCGGCCAGGGTGTACTCCCGCGAAAGGTGCCGCAGCAATGACTGCTCCGCTGCCGCCGGATGAATTCTCTGCAGGCATTCGGCGCGGTAATCGCGATCCATCAGGAGACGGAACAGTTCCGGATAGGCGGTAAACGGGGCGCCATTCGGATGGTCGGTAGTGAAGAAGACGCGCGATGGATCATCCATCAACAGGAAGATTTCCAGACCGATCGCCCACTGCATCGAGTTCACGAAATTCTTCTCCCGGTAACGAAACGGGATCACACCGCCGCCACCATCCTCGCCCTCCCAGACGGTCCATTTCGCGGGACTGGCGATCCCGCGAGCATCGAACTGGCGCAGCACATCGCCGGAGATGGTCACCGTCTGGCCGAAGAGGACCTGTCCAACGTCTATGGTCACGTTCGGATGCCGGTTCATCGCGGCGATCAGGCGCGCCGCACCACTGGAAAAGCCGCGCTTGCCCTCATTGCCGTAGCCGTAGAATTGTATATGCGCCAGATGCATGGGCAGTCCTCCGGCGGCCTCCATCGTTGCCTCGGCCGTGGCCACGTTGCCCGCCACACCGAGGTTGTTGCAATGGACATGGACCGGATGGGGGATGCCCAGCGCCACCACCGCCCGCTGTACCGCCTGCAGGATATCCCGCGACGTCATCCCGTACATGGGAACTTCTTCGTCCAGGGACAGCTGTCGATGGTTGAGCTTGAACGAAGTCGCGCCGCCGGCATTGATCACTTTCACGCCCAGGCAGCGTGTGGCATGAAGGACCCAGGCGATGTAGTCGTTGATGCGCTCCTGGTCGGCACCGTCGCGCAACAGTCGCAGCAGGAAATCGTCATTGCCGACGATGGCGAGACCAGCCTTGTCGATGATCGGGATATCAGCCAGTTCGGCGTGTGCCTGTGCCGCATTGAGCGGAAGCACCGCTGGTTCGACCACGGTTGTGAAGCCCATCTCCGCATAACGGTAACCCACATCGAAGGCGGACCAGCGTGCATTCATGAACGGGTAGTCGGCGTAACGGGCCTGCAGTGCCAGATGCTGCTCTGGCAGCAGTACCCGCGCATTATTCACATTGCCACCAGCGATGTGGCTGTGGATGTCGACCGCCCCCGCCATCAGAATCTTCTGTCGCAGCTCGATGGTTCGGTCGGCCGCCCGCGGGTCCTCCGGCGCTTCGCAGATATGGCCGTCGCGTACCCAGACATCGCGTATGGTTCCATTCAGGTGGTTCACGGGGTCGAATACGCGGGCGCCGGTCAGTCGTGTCAGCATTCGATTCTTTCCTCGAGGATCCGGGTGAGCAGGTCGGCGTAAACGCCAGGCCCCGACGCGAGATCGCCGACACGACCGGCGAGGAGGGCGGGCAAGGGCAGGACGGTCAGGCCGTCGCCGCGATGGATTTGGCCGGTGCGATGAATTCCGGGCACCGTCAGCGGAACGAACAACTCCGGCTCGTCGGAGAATGTGAGCCCCGGGTGCCCGAACACCAGTGTTGGCAGCCCGGTTGCCGGTGGAGCCACCGGACGCAGGCTTGCATGCCAAAGCAGGAGGTCAGCACCCCCCTCGCGTAGCATGCGTGTCGCGCCGTGCCCATGAGGGTCAAACACAGGGCCGGCAGGCGCATGCCGGGTCCGCAAGCCGAAGCCGTTGTGCCAGAGTCCGGCCTGTTGAAAACTGGCCAGCCCGTCGCTGGCACCCATGGGCAGCAATGCCGCACGTCCGGTTTCGTTGATCTGACGAATGAGCCGTGTGATCCCCAGCAGATCCAGATCGATCAGCCCCTCACTGTTCGTGTCACCCAGGTCTGCGGGATCCACTGCGATGACCAGGTATCGCGCTTCCTCGATCTGGGCAACCAGTTGCCGGGCCGCCGGATGCACGGTGGCATCCAGTCGTTGACCCTGCATCAGGGCGCGAATGCTGCCGATGAAATCCATCACGGAAAGGGATCCGAGATCCACATACTCGGCCTGACGTGGCAGTGTGCCCGCCGGACCTGAACCCAGCACCAGCACACTGGGTGTTGCTTCCGTGTGCAGCCGCTCTTTCGGCAACAGCAGGCGCTCGAGAACCCGAGGCTGGCGGTGAAGGATTCCCGCACCGAGGAACAGCCACAAGTCGGCGCGGTTGCGGGCCTCGCCGAGACTGGTTGTGATCAGCCCCTGCATCTGCGCTACGGAAAGCAGTCGGCTGAGTGCGGCACCACCGGCATGATCGACCACGGCACCACAGCGATCGGCGAGGCGCCACAATGCCCGGCTCTCGGGGAGATCGCCAAGCAAGCCCGCGAACAAGGGCAATTTTGCCTGTTGCAAGCGTTTGGCTGCATGATCCAGCGCCTCGGCGAGCGCGACCGGCTTGCCATGGAGACGCGGCTGTATGTCCGTTGGAGCCTTCATCGCCGCACGATAGCCGTCGGTGGCGATCGCGCAGTCCAGGTCGAAGGTCGGACTGTCAGTGTTGCGCAGGGGTGACAGATCGTCACACCCGAGTCCGCAGAACGGGCACAGCAGTGGCGCTGCAGTCGCGTCGAGGCCCCGCTTTTCTGGGTCTGAGTCGTGGAATTTCTGGTTATCTGGCGTCATGCTGAAAGGCCTTGCAAGTTTGAGGCCGTTCAGGTCCGCAGCTTTGTCGTTGCCGGCGGCGTGTAACGCGTGAGGTCTTCTTCGGGCAAGGTCACCGCGCAGCCCCAGCGGAGTGGCTGATCCTGGGTATAACGTTTGCCCAGTTGGTGCGCGATCTCGGCGCGAGCGAGTTCCACGCCGAGGTAGAACGCATGGCCTCCATCCTGTTCGACGCCCAGGTCGGGAAACAGGGCAAAAGGGTCGATCGAGGTCAGGAACAGGTCCCGGTTGTAGATGTGGATCCCGTCGGAGGTGACCTGGATGCGAAAATTGGCATCCTTGACTTGACCTGAGGCCACCCGGACCTCGTCCGCGCTGTAGGGGAATGGCTTGCGCTCGTGCAGACAGGCAAGACCGCCGTCCAGTTGTTTCGGCAGGCGGCCCTGCTCTTTGGCGCGGAACATGATGCGGCGGGAAAGGTCGAGTTCTCTGATGGCAGAGCGGCAATGCGGGCTTACCTGCGTGGTCAGGAGGCTGTCGATGTGCAGTTCCGACATGATTCCGCTGAGTAGCGCGTGGATGCCGGTGGTGTCCGCCTCGGTCAGTTCCGACAGATTGCCCGTTCCCATCAGCAGTGGCGCTTCGGGCAGACGCCGCCGAAGCTCGTGATAACGCACCAGCGACTCGGTGAATCCGAAATGAATGGGGTCAAGCACGGGATCCAGAAGACAGTCCCGTCCCCGTTGCCACAAGGCCTCATAGTTGCACACCAGTGAGGCGAGATCGCCGGGGTGGTCGGGGATCAATATGGGGGTGGCGGCCACTTCGTCGGCGATCCAGAGGGTCTCGCTGGTCAGGCTCAGCAGGAAATCCGCTCCGGCGCGACCACCGGTCAGGAGATCCTCCGGGTTCAGCGAGTCCACACTCACCAGAAATCCCTCGGCCTTGAGGCGACGTACCGCTGGATCGAGCAGCGGGAAGGGGGTGTCCGGCAGGCAGCCAAGATCGATGACGTCGGCACCATCTGCCTGAAAGGCGTGTGCGCGTGCAGACAAGGCGTCCAGAGTGAGGTCCGGAGCATCCACGATCTCGGCGAAGATCCTTACCGAATGCTGGCTCAGGTCGACCGGTCTGCCGTTGCGGCCAAACCACTCCGGCAGGTCCATCAACTCCTCGGGTCCGCGTTGGAAAGGTACCCCGTAATGAGCCTGCAGGGCCGCAAGATCCCCGCGGCAACGCCCGGGCAGGATGACTCTGTCAGCCGGCCCGGGATCGGAAAGCCGACGGCGAATGAGTTCTCCGGTCAGCAGGGCCGCAACCTTGACCCCAAGGGACCGGACCTCCCAGGTGAAATCGACCGGACCCATCTCGTTGAGCACCTGGCGCAGGCCGGCCTCGGCCAGGCTCCCGGTCACGAAGAGGAGGTGTTCCTTCATCGTCTCGGCTGCCTTTCATCACTCGGCGAACTGCGCCGATGGTCCTCCTGGACCAGCAGACGTTGCGCCAGAGGCATCGATGGTTGTTGCATAGGATCGGCTCCTGGACCGTGGGCAGCTTTCAGATCACGACGTCGGCAAGCCATTGGAGCGAGTCCGGACCCGCGGCCGATCATGTGGTGCCGTGAAATGGAGTGAAGGTGGGACGTCAGCGTGGCGGTTTGATTCCGCAGCGCTTCATCTTGCGATACAGGGTGTTTCGGCTGACATTCAATTTTGAAGCAACCTGCGAAACGTTCCAATGGCAGGTCTCGAGTTCGCGCAGGATGGTTTCGCGCTCGGCCAGCGTCAGCGGATTGCTCAAGTCGCCCGGCGACTGGGAAGCCGCTTCGGGACTGGCGGCCAGGGTATAGTCTGGAAGGGATCCGACTCGAATGACAGCATCGTCGCACAGCCCGATCAATGCACGAAGGACGCTGCGCAGCTGTCGAATGTTGCCCGGCCACGAATACGCCTCCAGCACTGCGAGTGCCTCTGGCTCCATGGTGATCGCACCGGACCCTTCGGCCTCGATTTCCAGAAGACGCCGGATCAGTTCGCCCCGATCCTGGCGTTCACGCAGCGGCGGAATGGTCAGGCTGATTCCGTACAGCCGGTAGAACAGATCCTCACGGAAGCGCCCATCGCTCACCTGTTGCTGCAGATCCTGGTGCGTTGCACTGATCACGCGAATATCGACCTTGATGGGCGTTTCGCCGCCGAGCGGGACGACCTCGCGTTCCTCGAGCACCCGCAGCAGCCGCGCCTGGAGGGCCAGCGGCATGTCCCCGATCTCGTCAAGGAAAAGGGTACCGCCGTCAGCCTGCACGATCTTCCCGCGGCTACCCTCGCGGCTTGCACCCGTGAAGGCACCAGGACGGTAGCCGAACAATTCGCTCTCGATCAGGGTTTCCGGCAAGGACGCACAATTGACGGCAATAAAGGGTTTCAGATGGCGGGTACTGGACAGGTGTACAGCGCGCGCGAAAACGTCCTTGCCGACGCCGGTTTCACCGAGAAGCAAGAAGGGAAGATCCTTTTCCAGCAGTTTGCGGGCCTGCTCGACGTTCCGTTGCATGCGTGTATCGCCCCAGTGAAGCCCCTCCATGGCCTGGTGCGGGGCGGTGTGGGAGCTGCCGCGGCGTGACCGCAGCGTCGGAAGGCTGGGCGTTGGCGTGCTCGCCGGAGGTTGAAGACTCGCGAAAAAACGGCGGCCCTGGCGGCTGTCATGCAATGGGATGGGCTGCGCCATTGGGGCGTGGGCGTACTCCAATGCCGTGTCGAGCCGGATATTGAATAGATCCCCGAGCGTCAGACCGACGACACCGTCCGACGGCTCGTGGTTGAGCTGGAACAGGGCGCTGCGGTTGGCCGCAAGGATCTGACCGGCTGGATCGAATGCGACCGCCCCTTCCCCGAGCGTATTCACGAATTCGGGCCGGCTATGGAAACGCAGCAGATAATGGTCCCGCATCTCGCAGAGGAACAGTCGGTTCTCGATCAATTGGGCCGACATGTTGACCAGGACCATCGTGTGCTGCTGGGCCATCCGGGATTCACTGGAGGCGTCGAGTACTGCGGAAATGCGGCCCGTGGGATCGAAAATCGGCGCTGCGGAACACGTGAGGCGCGTGTTCTTGTCAAAGAAGTGATGATCCTGGTGGATCACCAGCGGTCGTTGCTCGACCAGGCATGTGCCGATTCCATTCGTGCCCTGGAACCGCTCGTGCCAGATCGCGCCCGCCTGCAGTCCAGTTGAGGCCGCTGCGTTGGTGAATATCGGATCACCGACGTATTTGAGCACGACACCGTCCGGATCCGACAGCAGGATCGAATAGCCAGTTCCGGCAACCTGCTGGTACAGATTGGTCATCTCGGTCTGCGCGATCTCTACCAGGCTGCAGGATTTTTCCCTTCGTCGTCCAAGCTCCTCGTGGGAGACGAACTGGGTTTCGGGGGGGGCGTCGGGATCGAGTTGGTATTCGCTGACACATCGCTTCCACGACGCAAGAATGTGATTTTCGACGACATTGCTATGCCCTGGTGTGTTCGATACCGCCGAGAGGATCGATCGGCCATGATTTTCCCGGGTCATCGCGGTCATGGTGGCTCCTGGTTCAGTGAGGAAACGAGTGATGCCGGCCCAGCGCGGGGTGCCGACCATCGTTTCGTCGTTTGGGCTCCGTGTGTCGACTTCGGGCGATCCCTGCCAGACCATTCAGGTATACGCCAGTCGGGCCTCTTTTTGGGAAAAAACCAGGGCATTTCCGTAGAATTACTGATACAGAACCGTAAACGTTACGGCTATGCTCTTTGGTACGGGGGGTAGCCCCGGAGATCATCCTCGATACCCGACAATGGTCCCGTGATTGCGGACAGCGAACCGGTTCGACGGATGGAAAACCCGCTGCGCAATGCGGCAAGAGGCACTTATCAGCGCCTGTAAGACCCGGAAACGCACCGAAAAAGATCGGTGGTACGTGCCTGTTCAGGCGCCGGTGCTGCCGTTCAGTCCAGAATCCGACACCCTCCGAGGCTGTCGACAGAGCCCCATCAGATTGCGAGACTGATTATGCTGCATGGAAATCTTGATGCAACCCTGTTACAGGTGCGAGAGATTGCCAAGGAGGTTGTTGCCCCTTTCAGCGCGAAGGTGGATGAGGCAGGTGAATGGCCGGCACCCGGAATTCGCGCGCTGCAGGATGTCGGATTGGCCGGCATGGTCATTCCCAAGGCGTACGGTGGCTGCGGCTACGGTCTGTTGTCGCTGGCCAAGGTGTGTGAAATCCTTGGGCAGGAGTGCGCATCCACTGCGATCTGTTTCGGCATGCACTGCGTGGGCTCGTCGGTGATTGCGGCCAATGCGACCGCGGATCAGCAAGAGCGCTTCATCGCACCCATCTGCGCAGGGCAGCACATCACCACATTGTCTCTGAGCGAGGCCGGGACCGGAGCGCACTTCTACTTGCCTGAAACCAGCCTTCAAGCGGTGGATGAACACCACTACCGTTTGACGGGCACAAAGACCTTCGTGACCAATGGGGCTCACGCGGACTCGTACGTGGTATCCGCGGTGACCGTCGATGAAGGGGCGCCGCTGGCCCAGTTCTCCTGCGTCGTCGTGCCTGCGGATGCCAAGGGTTTGGAATGGGGCCAGCCTTGGGATGGTCTCGGCATGCGGGGCAACTCGTCCCGCTCGATGGGATTGCACGGCATCGAGATTCCGCAAAGCAATCTGCTTGGCAAGGAAGGCGAACAGATCTGGTATATTTTCAACGTCGTGCTGCCGCATTTCCTCGTGGCCATGGCGGGTACCTATCTCGGTGCGGCGACGACGGCGCTGGAAGAAGCCAGACGACACTTGATGCGCCGTTATCACACCCATTCCGGGTCCAGCCTGTCCCAGGCATCCGTCATGCAACATCGGTTGGGTACGCTTTGGGCAAGCCTGGAACGCACCCGTTACCTGGCCTATCACGCGGCCGCGAGTTTTGATGCCGGTGAACCGGATGCGCTGATTGCCTTGATGTCGGCAAAGGCCGAAGTGGCGGAGTGCTCGGTGTCGCTCGTCAACGAGAGCATGACGTTGTGCGGCGGGATCGGCTACCGGAATGGCTCGGTGCTGCACCGGTTGCTGCGTGATGTGCGTGCATCACATCTGATGTCCCCCACCACCGATATCTTGCGGGTATGGACCGGCAGGGCGCTGCTCGGTCAACCGCTTCTGGCGGATTGACGCGATGCTCAATGTATCCGCGTCGCCAGTGCTGCCAGGTCCGATCATCAAGATGGTCGGTCTGCAGCCGGCATTGGCGGAGGAGTTGCGGGGGCGCTTTTCCGAAGACGTCGATATCGAAACCCTGCGCGACCATGCCGAGTTGTCTCAGTACTTGCAGCAGGGTGGCCTTCCCGTGGACGCGGTGGTGCTGGGCATGCGGCCGGAGGAAGCGGTTCGGGTAGCGCAGCGGATTCACGCCAGGGACAAGTTCATGCCGGTCATGATCGTCGGTACTCCCGAGGCATGTGCACCGCTTCGGCGAACCCTGATGTTCAGCCCCCTGTTGGGCAACGAGGTCATGCCCTGGTCCACCGACGATCTCGACTCATTGCCGAACGCGGTACGCGAGGCAGTGGATCGGCGCCGTCAACGATTACGTCACCATCACACCTTGAGCCGGGCGCAGGTACGGTTCGAGAAATTGCCGCTGTTGAAGCCCGAGGTGACGCATTACCTTGACCAGTTGCTGGACTCCGCTCCGATCGGGATCCTGACGATCGACCCCGCGGGCATCATCGTGACCCTGAATCTTCAGGCGCAGCAGACACTCGACGGAATGGACAGCAGCCCGCTTGGTCTCCCTCTCGAACAGTTCTTCCCCGTTGCAGAACACGTCCGCCTGCACCGCTTGCGGACTGAAATTTCCGAAAACGGTTCCGGTCATGCGCGTGAAGTCCTTCGGCTGCGCGGCCAAGGTGTTTCCAGGCGCCATGTCGAGGTGACCTTTGCTCCGCTCTCCTACCGGTGCGCGCAACGAGGCTGGATGGTCATGCTGCAGGACGTGACCGCAAGGATCGAGGCGGAGGAGGAGAGGCGGCAGGCGGAAACAGAGCTGCACATGCATGTCAAGGTGCTTCGCCGCTTTCATGAAATCAGTGCTTCCGAAAATCTCGATCTGAACGAAAAGCTGAGCCAGATCCTGGAGCTCGCCTGCGCCCAGTTTGAGCTTCCGATTGGTGTCATCACTCGGGTCGAAGGTGAGTCGCTGAAGGTTCTCCGTGCGGTTGGGAACTGCGGGAATTGCGCCCTGGACCAGAGGTTGTTTTCCTCGGATTCGTACTGTCGGAAAACGTTGAAGCACGCGGAACCGTTTACTCTGATTCAGTCCGGCAGCGACGGGTATCAGGATTCCCATAGCAGCCCGAAGGGTAACGTCAACACCTATATTGGCGCGCGTTATCTGGTGAACGGAAAAGTCGAGGGAACGTTGTGTTTCATGGATACGGCGCCGCGTCAGAAGGGTTTTACTGAAGCGGACTGCGAACTGGTCAAGCTGATCTCTCGATGGGTCGGTAGTGAACGCCAACGGGCCCGCGTAGAAGGGCACATGCGCAAGCTGTCCAGCGCGCTGGAGCAGACCGCCGACGCTGTGATGATCACCGACAAGGAGCGCAGGATCGAATACGTGAACCCCGCGTTTGAAATGCTGACGGGATATTCCAAGGCTGAGGTCTTGGGGAAGGCCGCCGGGATGTTGCGTTCCGGATTTCATGAACAGAAGTTCTACGAGCAGTTGTGGCGTATCATCAGTAACGGGCAGTCGTACCGTGGCCAATTGGTCAACCGAAAGAAAGACGGTACGCTTTATCATGAACAGCGCACCATCACTCCCCTCAAGCAGGAGGGTGGACAGATTACTCATTTCATCTCCACCGGCCGCGATATCACAAAACTGGTCGAAGCCCAGCGCAAGGGACGTCTGCACCAGGCAGAACTGGCCCATGTGGCAAGGCTGAGTACTTTGGGAGAGATGATCTCTGGCCTGGCGCATGAGCTGAATCAGCCGCTCTGTGCGATTACCACCTTCACCCAGACCTGCCTGCGTATCCTTGCGTCGGGCGAATGCAAGCCTGAACAAATCAGTTATGGGCTGGGGCAGGTGTTGCGCCAGGCGGATCTGGCGAGCGAGATTTTCCGTCGCCTCCGCACATTCGCGCGAAAGGGAGATATCCAGAGAAAGGCCGTGAACCTACGGGAGGTGAGCCAGGAAATGGCGAGTTTCGTTGAGGGGGAGGCGCTGCAGAATCTTGTCCAGCTGCGTCTCTTGGTGCCTGCAGGACTGCCTCCCGTCTGGGCGGACCCGATTCAGGTCGAACAGGTGTTGTTGAACCTCGTTCGCAATGCGATGGATGCGCTGGTGGATCGCGAGCCTGGCAATCGGTGGATCGCTGTGACGGCTTCTCAAAATGCGCCAGGCGAAATCATGGTGCAGGTAACTGACAGCGGTCACGGCTGTGAACCGGAAATCGCCGACAAGCTTTTCGAGCCATTCTTTACAACCAAGGCGAGTGGGATGGGTGTGGGCTTGGGGATCAGCCAGGGCATCGTCGAAGCGCATGGAGGTCGGCTCTGGCTGGAAGAGACCAGCTCTGATGGTACCACCTTCAGGTTCACTCTCCCTCAGGCCAAAGGTACCGAAAATGAAGAAGCAGCCCGCTAACCCTTCCGTGATCCACATCGTGGATGACAGCCCGGCAATCCGTGATGCGATCGGCTGGCTGGTGGAACAGGTAGGATTGAGTTGTCGAAAATACGCTTCCGCTCTGGAATTTCTCGAATATGCGAGCACGGGGACACGGGGCTGCCTGATCCTCGACGTGCGCATGCCGGGCATGAGTGGGCTGGATCTTCAGGACACCTTGCAGGAGCGGGGAATCAACCTGCCGGTGATCATTATTACCGGGCATGGTGATGTCCCAATCACGGTTCGAGCAATGAAGGCCGGGGCCTTCGAGTTTCTGCAGAAGCCGTTCAATGATCAGGTTCTTCTGGACACCATCCATGCCTCCCTGGAGAAGTACCGGCCCATCTGGGAACAGGAAGACACCACGGCCCGGTTGCGGGAGCAGATGGCTGATTTGACCCCAAGGGAGC
>JAABSN010000308.1 GCA_011390385.1 Thioalkalivibrio nitratireducens
GCGGATGGGCAAGCCCACTCAACGGAAACCAGTATGCGCACACCGAATGCCAGCGGCGACCTCGGCAAGTTGGATTTAACAGGCCAGGCGCGAGGCCGGGATGCTGCGCTGAACATCAGCGCGTTGCAGAACGCCATCCTCACCAGTTCCAGCTTTTCGATCATTGCAACGGACGCCAAGGGTGTCATTCAGCTCTTCAATCCCGGTGCCGAACGCATGCTGGGCTACACCGCCTCCGAGGTCGTCAACAAGATCACTCCAGGCGATCTGCATGACCCGCTGGAAGTAGCGGCACGCGCCCGGGCACTGAGCCATGAACTCGCTACCCCGATCACGCCGGGCTTCGATGCACTGGCTTTCAAGGCGTCGCGCGGTATCGAGGACGTCTATGAGCTGACCTTTGTCCGCAAGGACGGCAGCCGCTTCCCGGCCGTCGTCTCGATTACCGCGTTGCGCGACGACTACGACGATCTCATCGGCTACCTTTTGATCGGCGCCGACAATTCCGTGCGCAAGCGGGTCGAAATCGAGCTGCTCGACGCTACGGCTGCCGCTGAAAAGGCCAACCACGCCAAATCGGCTTTTCTTTCCAGCATGAGTCATGAATTGCGGACACCGCTCAACGCGATTCTAGGCTTTGCCCAACTGATGGAATCCGGTTCGCCACCGCCCACGCCTTCGCAGCAGCGCGGCATCGGGCAAATTCTCAAAGCCGGCTGGTATCTGCTGGAACTGATCAACGAGATTCTCGACCTGGCCTTGATCGAGTCCGGCAAGTTGACGCTGTCGACAGAACCGGTGTCGCTGGCTGAGGTCATCCGCGAATGCAAGATCATGACTGAAGCCGAGGCCTTGAAGCGCGACATCAGCGTGACGTTTCCAAACTCGGATATCGATCACTTCGTCAAGGTGGACCGGACCCGGTTGAAGCAGGTCATCATCAATCTGCTCAGCAACGCGATCAAATACAATCGCACGGCCGGAAAGGTCGTTGTGGCCTGCGCGGCGACCGCCCCCGGGCGCATCCGCATTTGTGTCGAGGACACCGGCAACGGCTTGTCCGGTGAAGACATTGCGCAGCTGTTCCAGCCCTTCAACAGGCTCGGGCGCGAAATGTCGGATGAGGAGGGAACGGGCATCGGCCTGGTCACCGCCAAACGCCTGATCGAATTGATGGGTGGAACCATTGGCGTGGAAAGCACCGTTGGCAAGGGTAGCGTGTTCTGGGTTGAAATGGACCTGACCAATGAGCGACAGCACGTGATCGAGGAGGTCCCGGCCGAGACGAGTCTTGCAGACACATCGCGAGACGCCGGACAGCGACACACCATTCTCTATGTCGAGGATAATCCGGCAAACCTGATGCTGGTTCAGGATCTGATCGCGCGTCGGCCCGATATTCGTATGCTGAGCGCGACCGACGGCGCCCAGGGAATCGAGATTGCGCGCGCGTCCTTGCCGGACATGATCCTGATGGACATCAATCTTCCCGGAATCAGCGGAATCCAGGCGCTGAGAATCCTGGGCGAGGACCCTCAGACGGCGCACATCCCGGTCGTTGCCCTGAGCGGAAATGCAGTGCCGCGCGATATCAGGAAGGGCCTGGAGGCGGGGTTTCATCGTTACCTGACCAAGCCGATCAACGTCCAGGACTTTTTCGTTGCACTGGATTCGACATTGGAGTTTGCAAAGGCGAAATTGCCTGACGCCGATCCCCCCGTGGTTGGAAAAGGGCAGGCATGAAACTTTGCCTCGCCGAGGTCCTCGAGGCAAAAATTCTTGTCGTGGACGATCAGCAGACCAACGTGCTGCTGATTGAACAGTTGCTGGCCGAGGCTGGTTACACCCGCATTGCTTCGACCATGCAGCCGCGGGAAGTCTGCGCTTTGCACAGGGAAAATCAATACGACCTGATCCTTCTCGATTTGCAGATGCCCGGGATGGATGGATTCCAGGTCATGTCGGCCCTCAAGACCGATGACCAGGACAGCTACCTGCCGGTGATCGTGCTGACTGCCCAGCCGGGCCACAAGCTGCGCGCGTTGCAGGCCGGCGCCAAGGATTTCATCAGCAAGCCACTGGACCTTGTCGAGGTGAAAACGCGGATCCACAACATGCTGGTGGTGCGCCTGCTGTACAAGAAACTCGAGGGTTACAACAACGAGCTGGAGCGGGCTGTGCAGGAACGCACGGCCCAGTTGCGAGAAAGCGAAGCCCGTTATCGCAGCCTGACCGAACTGGCCTCGGACTGGTACTGGGAGCAGGACGAAACGGGCGCTTTTTCGAAAGTTTCCGGTCCGGTTCTGGAAATGCTCGGTATCAAGGTCGAAGGCCTGGCCGAAGATGCCACCGATACCGATGTCGATGGTTGCGATGAAGCGGAGTTGCAGCATCTGCGGGAGTGCATCGCTTCGCGCCAGCCCTTCCTGGACCTGCCCTTCAGCCGGGTCGAGGCCGATGGGTCACGACGGGAGTATCGCGTTAGCGGCGAGCCGATGTTCAACGCGTCCTTTCGCTTCGTGGGTTACCGCGGAATCGGCGTGGAAGTGAACGTAAACTAGGACAAGGACCCGGGGAATTGTCAATGCCAGTATCCCATGCTCCGGCCCAGAACAGGCTGCTCGCCGCGTTGTCAGAGGCGGAATTCGAGCCCCTGGCAGCAGCGATGGAACTCGTGCGTCTTCGGCTTGGCGAGATTCTCTACGAACCCGACGGCCATCTCGAACACGCCTATTTCCCCACCTCGGCCATCATATCTTTGTACTACGTTGCCCGCAATGGCGCATCCGCCGAGTCCGCCGGCGTGGGCAATGAGGGGATGGTCGGTGTTTCGCTGTTCATGGGCGGCGACACCACGTCAAGTTCCGCCATGGTCCAAACCGCCGGCCACGCATACAGGCTCGAAGCCCGAGTTCTGCAGCAGGCGTTCAAGTGCAAGGGCAAGATGCGGGACTCGTTGCTGCGCTACGCTCTGGCACTGATCGATCAGGTCTCCCAGACGGCCGCCTGCAACCGTCACCATTCCTTGCAACAGCAATTGTGCCGCTGCCTGCTGTTGAACCTTGATCGGACGTATCCGGGTCAGTTCGTGACCACGCTGCAATTGATCTCCGGCATGCTCGGCGTGTCCCGGGAAGCGGTTGGCGAAGCCGCTGAAAAATTGCAGCAAGCGGGATTGATACGCGTGCGCCGTGCGCACCTCACCGTGCTGGAGCGAACGGGACTGGAGGGCCTGGCGTGTGAATGCTACGGTGCGGAGAAAGCCGAGTTGAACCGGCTGCTGCCCGATCCGAGGGATTTTTCGATTCCCTCGCCACACTAGTGGGCCATGCGGCTAATTAGGTAACACTCAGAGCCACTGTGCTGGCGCGAATCAAGGCGCGTTCCGCAGGGAATGGCCAGCCCTTGCCAAGGAACGCAACGCCGAGTCGCGCCAGCACAGTGGCTCCCGCAGGGCCGCCGCACAAGCGCCGTGGGCTGCGTTCCACTCGCTTGAATTGGCGAAGGCCAGTCCTGCGCTCGCGCGCCTTGCCCACAACGCTTGTGCGACGGCTGAGCGTTACCTAATTAGCCGCATGGCCCACTAGCCCCTGGCTGTTCGTCCTGCGCCGATCTCAGGCGTTTTCCGGTTCCGGTGCCTGGTTGGCCGGCTTGTCCTTGTCCGTTCCCGGCAGCGCGCGCACGTAAATGTCCTGCTGCGGGAACGGGATCTCGATGCCTTCCCGGTCCAGGCGCTGCTTGATCCGCTTGGTCAGCGAGCGCAGCAGCGTCCAGTAGTC
>JAABSN010000309.1 GCA_011390385.1 Thioalkalivibrio nitratireducens
AATGTAGCTGTTTTTCGACCAGTTCGGCAGGCGGGAGGTGTCGATCTCCTCGATCAGATTCGCTTCGGCGAGCGGTTTTTGCATGCCGCCAACGATGTTGACGATGTCAAAGGTCTTCAGTCCACCGCCGGCGAGCAACTGGTTGATAACGGCCGAAGGCGCGTTGCCCATCGCCACAACCCTGACAGCATTGTCGGTGGCGGCGGAGAACTTGCTCCAGTCGCCTCCGGGATCGCCCACGCCGATGTCGGCAAGAGTGACGGTGAGCCCATCGGCGGCAAGGGCGCGCCCGCCCATCAGGGCGCTGAGTGCGCCGGCGCCACCGAAGGCAGCAGTGCCGCGCAGGAAGCCGCGGCGGTCGATCGGGGTTTGGTTGTTCTTCATGTTTTCAACTCCTTGTTGGTATGGTCGGGGCGGTTCGGCCGCCCACGTTTTCGGTGGGACGGAAGAGGTCAATCTTCGTCCAGGATCACAATGTCGCCGGGCTCCACCGACATCGAGACTTTGCCATCCGCAGGGATATCAAGGTGGCGGGCTCGGGTGGCGGTAACGCGCTGGCCGTCAGGCAGGCTTAACTCGAAACTGTTGTACAAGCCGCGATAGGTGACGTTCTCCAAACCGGCTTCGAGCGCGAGGGCGCCGCCGTCTGAATCCGCACCGAGGCGGATGGTCTCTCCCCGCACCGCCACGTGGCCGCGGCGCTCGCTTTCCAGCGCTCCGGGCACAATCACTGAGGTGCCTGCGAGACGAATTTCGACACCACCCACCACGGGGGCAAGGTCGGCTTCCAGCACGTTGCAGCCCCGGAAGAAGTGCGCGACGAACGGGGTGCGCGGCCTGCGGAAGATGGATTCAGGCGCGTCGCACTGCACGTATTGGCCGGCGTTAAGGACCGCGATGCGGTCGCTCATCGTCAGCGCCTCTTCCTGGTCGTGTGTCACGTAGATGAAGGTGGTACCCGTGCGCTGCTGGATCGCGCGCAATTCCGCCTGCATTTCTCGTCTGATCTTTTCGTCCAGCGCCGAGAGTGGCTCGTCGAGCAGCAGGATCGCCGGGCGCGGTGCCAGTGCGCGCGCGATGGCCACCCGCTGTTGTTCGCCACCGCTCAGTTGTGCGACCCGTCGCTGCTGGAACCCGGCCAGGCCAACGAGTTCAAGCAGCTCTGCGACCCGAGCTGCGATTTCAGCTTTGCCCAATCCGGATCGGCGCAGGCCGTAGGCGACATTTCCTTGCACGTCCATGTGCGGGAAGATCGCGTAGTGTTGGAATATCATTCCAAGATGTCTGTCCCAAGGTTGGGCATGGGTAATGTCTCGGCCATCGAGTTCGATGGTGCCGCTATCGCAATGCTCCAGGCCTGCGATCATCCGCAGGATGGTGGATTTGCCAGACCCGCTGGGTCCTAACATGGTGAAGAACTCGCCGCGGAGGATATCGATCGAGAAATCCCGCGCCGTAACGGTATGGCCAAATCGTTTATTGAGATCTTTCAGTGAGAGGATGACGTCACTCATGCGGCGGCCTCGGCAACCGTTTCGCCAATCGCGGTGCAAACGGCCCGGATCATTAAATCTGGATCCATGGAGGCGAGATCGGCGCGCTGGTGCAACTCAAGCTGCGCGGCATCGGCGAGATCGTCCAGAAGGCCGGCGACTTGCTCTGGCAGGTAGGGTAGATGGATGAAGCCACAAGGCACGTTCAGGGTTTGGCGGGCGAAGTGGGCGAGTGCGGTGTACATCAGAGCATTACATAGGAAAGTTCCGGCTGTGTCCGAGATCCGACACGGGATACCCTCACCACGCAGGGCGGTGCGAATTCTCCCCAACGGCAGTGTGCTTCGATACGCGGTGGGGCCATCCTGGTCGATCTCGCCGCTCAGAAGGCTGCCGGAATTGTCAGGGACCTCGAATTCGACCGAGTTGGCCGCGATTCTCTCCAGACGGATCATCGGTTCACCCGGCCACAGCCCAAGCATGAGCACCGCGGTGGGCCGATGAGCATCTATCAGCTCCGGCAAGCGGCTACGGATCTCGGCGTAATCAACGGGCAGGACTTCGCCGTGAACTTCGTGCCCCGCAACGGTTTCCCCGTGCAGAGCCTTGGTCACGAGTTCGGAAGGGTTCATGCTGCGCCCGCCGTAACCTTCATATCCGGTGATAAGAATCATTGCCCGTCTCACGTGCCCAACCGTCTGCACAGCAACATTTGGCTGGGCTCGGGCATAAAGTAAACACAAATTGCCAGTAAATTACCTACAAAACGACAGCGTTTTGCGGTTGGATCGGAATTTCGGCGCGAATTGCCTCGCGGCGCACACTCTTCAGGCTGAAGTGGAACTGATTGGAGCACTCGGTCGTCGACACGAGTTCAAGACGACTGCACCGACCCGGACAAAAGCGACTGAACTCGACGATCATCGAGTGGGCCAGCGCGGCGGTTCCACCGGCTTAGAGCCATGTGACGTAGAGCGTGGATGCCTAACTTGGTGTTGCCTCGGACGAGAATCGGCTGATGCCGCGGGCGCAAGCGAAGGCGGACGGACATTTTGTGACAACTGGCGGCGACCGGCGGTGTTCGCTCACTTTTCTTAGGCCATCATCTCAGTCCGTCTCAACAAGTGCGTGGGGCCGACGGTGCGTGCCTGTTTTCCGCGGATCGTGTGGTCGAGCACGACGCCGCCGTTGTCACTGCCGCCTGACTGGACAAGATGGGATGGCCTGACTGCTGCGGGATAAAGGGTCGAGCTTCAGCTGTGAAATTGAAGATTCGCTCTCGTCCGACATCTGACCCTCGGTTCCGGGGGGTGAAAGACCAATTCCGTCCAAAGCAAATACATTGGATTCCAATTGTTTGCATCGTCACTTCATCCTGCTCGGCTTCGGCTAGACCATAAAGGTATAAGGTCTGGACTATAAACCTTTCCTGTCTATCGTTGTTTCGAGACGAAAAGGATGGCTCATGCAGACCAAAATCGACGCAGCGATTGCAAATCATGCCGAGGCTGCGTTCAGCTTTCTTGAGGATCTGATCGCGGCACCGAGTACGGTAGGTCATGAACAGAGCGCGCTCGAGGTGTTCGCCCGTGAAGCCGCCGGGACCGGGCTTGAAGTAATCCGCCTGCCATTTGCGTCGGGTCCGGTCGAGGATCCGCGTGCGGGAATTGCTCCGGACCCGTCGTCTGTGAGCCCCGGACGTTACCAATTGTTGGCGCGCTCCCCGGGCGAGGGCGCGCTCAAGCTGTTGCTCAACGGCCATATGGATGTGGTGCCGGCCGACAGCCCCGAACTTTGGACCAGCCCGCCCTTCGCCCCGCAACGGCGCGACGGCCGCCTTTATGGGCGTGGCAGTTCGGACATGAAATCCGGATTTGCCGTCGGACTCCTGGCGCTGAAAGCCCTGCGCGATGTGATCCCCGGTCTTTTCGAGCAGGAACAGATCGGCTTCGTCGCGGTGATCGAAGAGGAATGCACCGGCAACGGAGCGTTGAGGTCGGTGACCGACCACGGCGTCGTCGCGCCAGAGGTCATCTTGCTCGAATCCACGGATCTGGGGCTCTTGCTTGGTGGGGTCGGTCTGCTCTGGGTCGAGATCAAGATTATCGCGCGCCCGCACCATGCCCATAGCGCTGATCGAGCGCCGAACGCGATCGATCTCGGCATGAAGCTGTTGGCAGGGCTTCGAGACTGGACCGAGGGCTTGCGAGCGAGCGAGCCCGAGCCCGAGATGCCGCCGGAAGCCAATCCATATGTGGTCAATCTTGGACGGGTCGAGGCTGGTG
>JAABSN010000310.1 GCA_011390385.1 Thioalkalivibrio nitratireducens
GCCCGCGAAGCGTCCGGCGCGGCCGCGCTTTTCCCCCGGGGCTTCATGGCGGCGCAGGGTGCGGCGCCGACCGTAGAGGTCGGATTCGGCAACCACGGTCAGTCGCAGTTGCTCCGCGCAGAACCCTTCGGAAAGCTGGCCGATGCGCAGGTCCATCGCGCTGAGGCTGTGTTCGCGTGCCAGATGCAGCCGGAAATGATCCAGCGAGCCTTGCGTGTCGAAGAAAATCGCGATGTGGTGGCGTCGGCGGGCGCGGGTGTCGAGATCGTCGAGCAGGCGCTGGCGAGCCTCGTCGAGCTGGGTGGCCCCGGCGGTGGCGGGCAGCGCCACGGCGCAAGGCAGGGACTCGAAGGCCCCGGCGGCCTCGGCGTTGTCCGCCCCGATGTCGAGATGCCGGATATCGCCCCGTTGCTGCAACCGGTCGCGTATCGCGGCGGTCGTCAGCAGACCGGCCTCGGGGGTGTCGATCGCCAGATGCTGCGCCTGCATCTCGATCGCGCTGGCATCGCTCCAGACGACCGTCAGCGGTCCGCGGATATGATCGGGCAGGGCGGCGCTGGCGGGCCTGTCGCCGCTGGCGGCCTCCTCGCGGGCGGGCGTGATCCGGAACGTGGCGATCTTCTCGACGGCCCGCTGGGTGAGCGGATCGAACAGCCGTAGCGACTCGACACGGTCGCCGAAACGCTCGATGCGTAGCGGCCAGGCGCTGTCCGGCGGCCACAAGTCGATGATGCCGCCGCGGCGCGAGGCCTGTCCCTTGTCCACGACCTCGGACTCGAACACATAGCCGGTGTCCGCCAGCCGCTGCAGGAACGCCCCGGAAGCGAGCGGTTCGTCAACGGCGACAAACACGGTGCGGGAAGCGAGGCTACCGGGGCTGGCGGTCGGTTGCAGCAGGGCGGCGGTGCAGGTGATGATGACCGCCGGCGTCGCCGCCGGCAGTTCGGCCAGACGGTAAAGGGTGTGCAGGCGCTGGCCTGCGATATCGGGGTCGTCACCGCCGGCATCGCGTGCGGACCCGCGTCCGGGGGCCGGGGGATAGGCCAGGATGAACGGGTCCATGGCCGGCATCAACGCATAGAGGTTCCGATAGGCTTGTTCGAGCCCATCGGGATCGTGCGTGACCCACAGCACGGTACGCGCGCGCGGGGTGGCCAGCGCCGCGATGACAAAGGCCTCGGCTGAGGCCGGCATCGGTGGCAGGCGCGATTCAGCAGTCTGCCGCTTGAGCAGGGCGGCGAGATGCGTGCTGGCGGATGTCAGTTTCACGGCGTCTTCAATCCCGTTTGCGCAGATGCGAGGGCGGTATGCCCGTCATGTCGCGGTACTTGGCAACGGTGCGACGTGCCACCTTGATGCCGCGTTCCTTCAGGACTTCCATGATGGCGATATCGGAAAGGGGGTTGCTGCTGTCCTCGTCGGCGATGATCGAACTGATGATGTCCTTGACCGTCTTGTTCGAGATGTTGTCACCGCTGCTGGTCTTGAGCCCCGGATTGAAAAAGTACTTCATCTCGAAGGTGCCGATCGGCGTACGCATGTACTTCTGGTTGACCGCGCGGCTGACGGTGGTCTCGTGAACACTGACGGCGTCCGCCACCGCGGCCATGGTCAGCGGGCGCAGGTGCGAGATGCCGTGTTCCAGGAAATCGGTCTGCTGCCGCACGATCTCGGTGGCGATCTTGTAGATGGTGCGCTGCCGCTGGTCGATACTCTTGAGCAGGAAGGTGCTGGAACGGAGCTTGTCGCGGATATACGTCTTGACCTCGCGCGTGGTGTCCTCGGCCTCCATCAGCTCGCGGTAGTGGCGGCTGATGCGCAGGTGCGGCAGGCGATCGTCGTTTAGGATCACCACGTAATCGCCCTCGACCTTGCGAACGACCACTTCGGGAATGACGTAGCCCGAGGTGGCTTCCGAGAAAACGCGCCCCGGGGTCGGATTGAGCGTGGCGATAAAGGCGGCGGCGGCCTTGACCTCCTCGGGCGTGACGTGCAGCACCTTGGCGATCCTGTCGGTCTTGTGGGCGGCCAGCAGTTCGATGTGGTCACGCACGATATCGCCCGCGATCGAATCCGCCTTGCCGATCCGTTCGAGCTGCAGCAGCAGGCAGTCGCGCAGGTCGGATGCCCCGACGCCGACCGGATGGAAATCCTGGATCGTCAGCAGCACATGCTCGATATGCGCGGTGGGGAAGGGGGTGGTCGCCACCATGTCGGCAACCGAGGTTGTCAGGTAGCCATCATCGTTGATGCTGCCGATGATCATCTCCCCGATCTGCTGGTCGATCGGCGAGAGGTCGGACATCGCCAGTTGCTGCATCAGGTGTTCCTGCAGCGATTCATGCTGCGGCAGCGAATCCATCAGGAACTGGTGTTTTTCCTGGGACTCGGTGGTGCCGGGGCGGTTGTCGATGTCCTGGAAAAAATAGTCGCGCCATTCATCGTCGAGCTTCGCCAGCACCTCGAATTCCTTGTCGAAGGACATCTCGCTGGTGTCGACCTCCTCGCCCGGACTGTGCTCCACCTCCAGCACGGGCCCTTCCGGTGCCAGTTCCTCCAGCGTCGGGTTCAATTCCAGTTCCTTCTGGATCATCGTCCGCAATTCCATGATCGGAACCTGCAGCATCTCGAGCGACTGACGCAACTGGGGCGCGAGCACCATCTGCATGCGCTGACTTTGATTTAAGGATAGAGATTGTGTTGGCATGGCTTTTGCTGTGATGTGAACAATACCCGGTTAATCTATACCGAGTCGCATGGCGGGTCAATTCGGAATGCATTCTCAAATAAAGTCGAAAGCGCAAAGTCGAAAGTCGAAATGGAGACATAGTTAACCACGGAATACACCGAACACACGGAAGCTTATGCTTGAATATATGGAAATGTTGTCATTGACAAAAGAAGCGTGTATGATGCGGTATTTCAATCGGTAACTATACAAGGGAGGGTGCCTGATGATGCGGATTCGTCTACTGGTGGGTGGTGTTCTGGTGCTGAGCCTGTTGGCTGGCAGTGTGTCGGCAGATGCGTTTCGAGCCGGGCGCACGCTTGAAGATGCGCGTGATTTTCGTCTGCTGCTTAACGCCGGGCAGATTCGCGACTTTCAGATGATGGTACAGGAAACGACCCGGCGAGTCTACGACGTGGCCGGGGAGGAGTGGAAACAGGATACGGCCGAGGGATACGACCTGAACGATTTCAACGTTGACGAGGCGCACGACACGTTCGGCATCGCACTGGAGAAGGCTGGGAAATACCTTACCTTGCAGCTGGATGCATCGTATCTCTCGATCTCAAGCTCGGTGGTGGCCCAGCGCGATTACTATCTCGGTGTCGGCAACGAGATCCATTTCAACGGCCAGACGTACGAGCACCTGATGATTCAGGAGGGAACGGAATTCGCCTTCGATGTCGATGGCGTCACGCTGGACATGCGCCTGTTGATCACGCCGTTTACCTTCCACCCGATCGACGGGCTGCAGTTGACCCCTTTTCTTGATATTGGCGTCTTCGGTTATGTCGGGATGTACGACATTGATGCCGGCTCCCCGACCGGGGTGAAAACCTACCAGAACCCGCCGGAGGACTTCGCGATTGGCGGCCAGGCGGACGGGGTGATGGGCATGGTTATGCCGCAGTATGGCGGCGGTGCTGAAGTGCGAATCGGCAAGCCCGGCCGTGCGAACCTGGTTGTGCAGGCCAGCTACACCCTGTTGAATTATGATGGCAGTACTGCCGTTCTGACCAGTTCCGCGGAACGTGAGAAGAACGCG
>JAABSN010000311.1 GCA_011390385.1 Thioalkalivibrio nitratireducens
TAGTCGTCGCAGTCGATCAGCACCTCGACATGCTGGTTGGGCGCAAGCGTTACGGTCGATGATCCATCGCAGAGGTGTTGCCAGTCGGCGACTGCTGTACCGTTTGCCTCACGCACGACCAATCCCTTGACGACGGCGTGATGCTGGGCAGGCAACAGCGCCGGTTGCAAGAGGTGCCGGCCCTGCGGCGTCTCCGCGTGTTGGACGGGCAGGACCTTCTCGCCGGCTTCTGCCGGAATCCAGCCATTGCCGGTGCCTGATTTGATTTCCCATGGGTAGCGGTGCCCGTCGACCTCCTCGCAGGGACCCACGCATCCGATCGGATGGAAGGCGATCCCCGTTACCGCCTGGCATTCCCATGGTGCGACGCCGGTCGCCAGCAACTCGCTGCCTACCTCGGGGACGAACAGAAAGCCGTGTTTCACGCTCATCTGTGCCTGCGGCGCGAGCCTTCCGAGACTCCACACCATGGCGACCAATACGTGTTTCCCGGCAGGCAATTGCCCATCATAACTCTCAAAATGCCAGTGGGGACCATCACTACGCTCGGGGCCGCGGCCCATGCGTTGCCCATCAATGTAAAGCGCATAACGTTCATCGGCGCTGACGTGAAAGCGGGTTTCAAGGGCTTCGGGCAAGTCGACGATGAGCCGATAGGCCATCACAAATGGCATTGTTGGCGCATTAGTAGCGGTAATCCACCGCCCTGGCCAGTAGTCCGGTCGTCGCCAGGCGACCGCCATAAAATCCGGCGGTTCCGCCGAAAATGGATCCTGCTGAATGACCACTTGTTTCATTGTCATGTCTCCGCGCTCCCCTCAAATAACGTCTTGTCCATACTGTCCACGAGCATCCCATAGGGCATATTCGTAGATTGCCGGGGATAGTGCTGGATTTTTAACGCAATATCGATGATTTTCTCTTGCCTCGCGCTGATATTATTCATGCAGAAAAACCGACTTGTTCGTACGCGTAATCGATAGAATCAGAATCGCAGGAGCGTTTCGGGAACGCGTACGCTGCGTCACCGGCAACTATTGGTGTTGATTCCGTCAGAAAAAGTAGGTACTTTATCTGACGTAATGACGCGACCTAAAACACACAACAGCACGGCGGATCGGATACGGAAGCGGGTGCAGACGTCCCGACCGGATACGGTTTTCCACGCTGGCCAGTTTCTTGATGTGGATACACGTACTGCGGTTGATAAGGCGCTCTCCCGTTTGGTGGGGGACGGATTTCTACGAAGGTTGGCCCGAGGGCTATACTACCAGCCCAAGACGCATCCCGTCCTTGGGGAGATCCTGCCGCCCGTGGAAGCCGTGGCGCAGGCACTTGCCGACCGGGATCATGTGAAGCTTCAACCGTTCGGTGGGTACGCTGCCAACCTCCTACGCCTGTCGGAACAGGTGCCAGCCCGCGTGGTTTTTCTGACCGACGGCAAATCCCGCAAAATCCACTATGGGAGCCAGACGATCGAGCTGCGGCAGGCGTCACCGCGTATAATGGCCGCCGCGGGCAGGATGACGGGCCTGGTTATCGCGGCCTTGCGTTATGTCGGTAAGGCAAACATCACACCCGAACGGGTGGCGCACCTGCACAAGCTGCTCTCCCCCGAAGATCGTCGTCGGTTGCTTGACGATATCACGCTTGCGCCGGCCTGGATGCACCCCTACTTCAGGGACATTGCCCGGGAGGACGACACCCAATGAAATCCTTCGCCTTGCTCCCGTCAGCAGAACGCGCTCTCTATTGGCGTAACTATGCCAACCGCACCGGTGTGCCCGAGTTCATCGTCGAGAAGGACTTCTGGGTCTGCTGGCTCCTCGGCCATATCTTCGCCACGCCCAAGCTTGGAGCAGCGTGTGTTTTCAAGGGTGGCACGTCCCTCTCCAAGGTATTCGGTGCTATCGACCGTTTCTCAGAGGACATCGATCTTGGTCTCACGCCCGCCTCACTCGGCTGGGCGGAAACGGACCTGGATGAGGCTCCGTCCAATTCGCAGCGCCAGAAGCGAAATAAGCAACTTCAGGCCGACTGTGCGACGGCCGTTGATACGCTTTTCATGCCCGAACTGGAAGCCGTCATCACTGCCGCCTTGGGTACCCGTTCCGACGCAGGCCACTGGTTGACCTTTGAGCTCGACGCGGTATCGCAATCGCCAGTTATCCTGTTTCCCTACCCGCGCGCAGTCGCGCCCGGCTCATATATCCCGCCCCTTGTTAAGATGGAGTTTGGATCGCTCACCGACCAGCGCCCCACCGGCACACACACGATCACGCCCTTTGTCGCTGAGTTGGCACCCGATGCGTTTGACGACTTCCATGCGGAGGTCGTCGCCCTTGAAGTCGAGCGTACATTCTGGGAGAAGGCCACCATTCTGCACGCCGAATACCACCGCCCGGCCGACCAGCCGCTGCGCGACCGGTTCGCCCGGCACTACGCCGATTTTGCCGCCCTCTGGAAGCACCCCGGCGGTCGCGCCGCCGCCGGCTCCTTTGACCTGCTCGAACGCGTGCGCATTCACAAGAGCCGATTCTTCACTTCAAGCTGGGCCCATTACGAAAGAGCCGTTCCCGGTACGCTGCGCCTTGTGCCCCCCGACGCCCGTCTCCCCGAAGTCCGACGCGACTACAGCGCCATGGAGCCCATGTTCCTGTCACCGCCGCCGGATTTCGACATCATCCTCGCGACGCTCCGCGAGGCCGAATTAGCGATCAACGGAAAGCAACCGTAGTGCCAATGGGCGAGAGTTTTTGGCGACAGGCGACGTTGTCGCACTCATGAATAGTAGTCTGTCCCCATCACGACACTGAGCAGTACCTCGTCGTCAGCGTCTGATGTCCGTGAGCCGGATCAGCTCGGGCTTGTCGGTTGCTGCTTCGATGCGGCGGATCGAGGCCTCGATCGCTTCGCGTTTCTCGATTCGCGCCCATTCTGGAAACCCCGGTTCGGTGCGGCAGAACTCGACCAAGGCCTTCAGCTCCGGCAGCACGCGCTGGGCGTGGGCCCCATAAACCTCCAGCATCGACATGATCTGCACGATGCGTCTCTGACTGCCCCACTGTTGCTGATCCCGGGCGTACTGCGCCAATAGAGGAATGGCCTCCTCGACGCGGTTATCGGAGAGCAGCTTGAGCCCGGCATCGCGAATGCCGGCCGCGAACATGATGCCACTGGGCGACGGGTTTTCCACCGCCCAGAGGATGTCAGGGAGGATTGGTTTGAGATCCTCGAAACTTATTTGCTTGTAGAGCCAGGCCACCTGTCCCCGGGCGCGGCCGTCATCCACACGGATCAGATCCTTCACGGCGGCAAAGAGCACCTCCCGGTCGACGGTATCGATATCGAGCAGTGCGTCGCTGAAGAGCACGGACCCGAGGTTACGTCGCGTCAGGTTGCGCGGGTCATCAGGGAACGTCATGCGGGCCACCCGCAACATCTCGGGTACGGCCGGGCGGGCCGCGGTACCGATTCCCTGCAAGGCGTGAATGGCAGCGATGCGCATACCCGAATCGTCATGCGTGAGCAGTTTAGTGAGCAGGGGGACAGCCGCGGCTGCCCGATGCCCCTGGTGCTGCAGGGCGGCCAGCGCCCCGAGTTTCTGATCTGTGTCACCTGACTGGTAAAGCTCCAGCAGCGCATCCGTCGCATTATCGGGCTGCTTGCCTAGGCTCATGGCGGCGCGGATCCTGACGATGGGCGACCAGTTTCCCAGGCGTTCGAGCAGCTCATCCCGGGGCTGGCCGTCGTAAATTGTCTTTCGGTTG
>JAABSN010000312.1 GCA_011390385.1 Thioalkalivibrio nitratireducens
TGCGCGTCTGGGGCGCTCCTGGGTGGGGCAGATATGTTTGCATTATCGGACATAAAATGATATGCTCAAATACATGGGCAGTCGCACAAATAATAGTGTCGGATGACCGGAAATCATGAGATTCAAGCACTTCCCTGAAAAACGAGTCGGGGTTCATGAGATTCTGTACCGGTATTTATGAGACTGGATGAGTCGATATTTGTGAGACTGGCGTTGTCTCGCGGCTTTTTCGGCAGTCTGGTGTGCTCTCTCGTCGCGCTCAGCGCGCCAGAACCGGGCCGAGATGCTTCGCCTCAACGAGAGAGGCCATGAGCGGAGCGCCTCCCGGACCCGCTCTTGTCCGTTCATGTCACTTGCGAGCAGCACGTCAATTGCTCGGGCCACGGGATCTTCGACGATCCGGCCGATGCCAGCCGTCAGCGAGAAACACTGCAATAGCGAGCCCTGCGTCAGGGCGTGGAGACCGGGTCGCACCGGCTTGGTAAGCACTGGCGCCACCTGATCGTATTCAGGAACGACGACCGTCAGCGCTTGTCGGATGATCGGCGTGGTCAGAAAATCATGATAGTCCCGTCGGTCTTTCAAAGACATTCGCGGCTGCTCGTCGACGTTCGGCGGCGAAGCCCGGCGATGCCGCGCCGTCAGAACCTGGAGCACTTCGGGCACCCCTAGGTCCCCCTGCCCCGCGCCGCGCACCCAGGCATCGAGATGCGTGGCTCCGGCTCCGGCATATTCTTCGAGTTTCTTGAAGTGATCGCTTCCGAACCGGGCGGACAGGGTCTCGCCGGTGGCATCATGAAATTCCATACCATGCACCGGACAGCGAAATCGCCACGGTAGAGCGGCGGCTTTGCGGTGCAGGTCTTCGGGACAGTGCGGGCACGGAAGCCGGTTCTTCCGCGCGATCATCATGCGTGCCTGCGGCCCCAACTCCCGGAAGGTCATGGCCTGCACCGCTTCGGGCAAAAGGCCGGTCCGAGCCGCGATCAGGGCCCCCTGCCCTTCTGAAAGCCGCCATTCCAGGTCGAACACGTCCTGCCCCTGCAGGCCAAGTGCTGCGACGAATTCCGAAACCGTCATGGCGTAGAACGGGGCCATGCGCGCGGCCCAGGAAGACAGTCGTTCGTCGACCTCGGGGGGGTAAACAACCGGCAGGCGCCCAAACCCCGTCACACCGGCTCTCCCAGGACCGCCTGCAACCGGTTGCTGCCCAGAATATCGCGCGGAAGGATGCGTTCTTCGCCGCTTTTGATGGCGGCGATCGCCAGCTGCGACAGGATCGAAAAGATACCAGAGGTGATACCGCCGGTCACCTTGATCAATCGCGTCAGCGCCTTCTCGTCGATCTGGCTTTCGCGTCGAAGCGGCAGCGTGCGCGTGAGCGTGCTCATCAACCCATTCAAATCATCGCCTTCCCGCCAGGGCGGCAATGCGAAGGCCTCGAAACGGCGTACCAGCTGATCATCGGTGCGCAGTGCGTTGCGAGCCTGCGCTGTACCAACACAGACCAGCGGGATGCGCAGCTCGTTGCCCAGAAAGCGCAGCATGTTCAGGAATCGCGCCTGTTCGCGGATCGTCCCCGCCTGCAGGCTGTGGATCTCGTCGATGACCAGCATCCCCGGGCGCAATTCGGCGAGCAGGCGCAAGGCCAGGCTTTCCAGCACAGAAAGTGTTGCCCTCGGCGGCTCCGGGGCACCAATCGCCGCCAGGATCCGGCGGTAGAAACGCGACTCGTCAGGCCCAGACACCATCTGCACGGCGACGACCGGCATATGCAGCCGTCCGCTCACCTCATCGAAGCTGGCAGCGTGATCGCGGGTGAACTTCTCGATGATCATCGTCTTGCCCATGCCGCTGTCACCGACAATGAGCAGGTTCGGCATGCGGGCGCGCTCGGGAAACGACATCAGCGTTTCCAGCTTCTCCAAGGCGGCCTCGGCCCTGGGATAGGAGACCCAGCGGTCGGCGCGGATCCGGTGAATGCGCTCCTCGGCGCTGAGCGCGGCGATCTTGCCAGCCCCCGGATAGAGATGCGGAAACTCAGTCATCGTCGTACCACTCCTCGACCTTGAAGCCGGGATGGCTGAGGAACGGGCTCCCCTCCCCTTCCGGCCCAGGCAGGGCTTCTCGCGCAGCGATATCCGGTGTCACATCGATCATCGGCAGAGGGGCGAGATGCGACCGCCGCGCCTGATGGCGCCGTATCGCCTTGGTCTGTCGCTCGGCGCTGTCGACGAGGTTGCGCTGCGCCTCGATCGCCCTGAAAATAAGCTCCTCATCTACCGACTGGCGCCCGGCCTCACGCAAAGCCCGTCGCGCCGCGCGGTGCTCCCAGAGCGTGATCGCAGGCCGTGTCAGATCCGCCGGTCGGGCTTCGATGATCCCGTTCTCTGTCAGCACGAAGAGGCGCGAAAGATCGCGCGGGTCGTATTTGAGCGTGAACTTGCGGCTTTCCCGGCCCATCAGCCAGCGCAGCTCGTCCGACCAGTAGCGAATATGGAAGAGATGAAAGCCATCGCGCTGCAAAACGCGCTGCTCTGAGGGCAGGAAATCGACCAAGAACTGCCTGAGATCGGCCGGCATGCGCAACCGCGCCCCATCTACCTTGGCCGCCCAGGCTGCAGAAGGTGTGGTTTCCAGCGCGCTGTGGACCCGCGCATGATAGGAACCGGTAATCTCGAGGGCGAGCCAAGTTTCTAGCTCTCCAAGAGTCATGACCGCCTCGGCTTCGGCGTTGAGATCACCGCGCTCGAATATGTTCGAGAAATGCGAGCCCGGCAGCAGGTGAATTGCGCCCATCATTGTGCCGATCAGCCGCTCGATATGGCCGCCATAGCGCGGCGTTCTCGGTGGTCGGTGCTGCAGGTCGATCTGATATTCGGAACAGGCCCACTCGAAGGCGCGCGCGTGGAACTCCGCGCCATTGTCCACGTAAATCGCGTTCGGGATACCCTGTGCAGACCAATCCGTGCTGATGCCGCGCGCCACTAGCCAGTGGGATTTGTCCATAACAGCATGGGTCAGACACAGTGCGACAGCCAGCAGCGATGGCGGCTCCAGCGACAGGTGAAACCCCAGAACCATGCGGGTGTTCACGTCGATCGCGACCGTCAGCGTCGGGCGCCCGAGCGGTCGACGCGTCACCGGGTCGACCACAGTCACATCTGCCTTGGTGTGGTCGATCTGGACGATGTCGAGAGGGCTGTCTGCGGTGAGGCCTCCCGGCGTGGCCAGATGGCGTCGCTCGGCCTTGTCCTTGCCTTCACGCCGGGCCATCAGCTTTGCTTGGTCGTGCCCCTCCAGCCAGCGGCCCAAACGCCGGATCGAGGGCGGGGCCAACCCTTTCGCCCGACAATCAGCCGCGACCTCCCGCCAGAACCGCGTCCTGGTGGGTTTGCGGCGGGTGGCAAAAAACCCCTTGAAATGGTGGGACACGATCTCTTCCACCGCCGGGTTCAGCGGCTGCATGCCAGGTTTGGGGCCCCGGGTGTCCGGCAGTAGAGCACTGGTCCGCCCGTCCTCGCGGAACTGCTTCACCAGACGAAAGAGCGTGGATCGGCTGACATTCAACTGACACATGGCCCAGTCGACATTGCCCTGAGTGAGCTGGGTCGGCAGCTCCGCGATCACCTTCGCGCGAAACTCCGCTTCTTCCCAATCCTTGTCAGCAAGAAAATTATCGGACATAACTTACTCATCGGACGGATGCCGGATAGTCTCACCAATGGTGACTCAA
>JAABSN010000313.1 GCA_011390385.1 Thioalkalivibrio nitratireducens
AGAGCGGGCCTGGACCACGTTCTTGCGCCGCCGGGTAGCAAGCTCGCCCTTAAGCAGTTTCTGCAGCAACTCCACGGCCAAGTTGCGTTGAGGCATGCCGCGCACCTCAGCGAGGAAATCGTCAGATAGGATCGAGACGTCCGGCTTATCGAGTCCAGCTGCCGCGAAGATGTCCACGACGCCCTCCGGCGCCACGGCCCGCGAGATGATTTGGCGCACGGCCTGGTCGAGCTCTTCCTCGGGCCGCGCCTCGCCGGCCGCCCGTTTGGCGAGCACGGACTGGACAGCCTGGAAGAACGCCACGTCATCGCGGATGCGCAACGCCTCCTCATGGGGCACAGCGAGCGCGAACGCCTGGCTAAGCTCGCGTACGCCCCTGAGGAAACGCTCCTTGCCATTCTCTTGGGCAAGGATGTGTTCCTGAGCTGCCGGCAGGAGGCTAACCCGCTGCTCAGCCGTGCCGGTCGTCCAATGGTTCCAGTCGAAGCCGTGGAACAAGGCGCAGCAGACCTCGTACTTCTCCAGCATCACCGCCACGGCCTCGTCCTGGCTGACGGCCGTGCGGCCGGTGCCGCCGCTCTCTGTGTAGGTGGCGAGCGCCTTCTTGAGCTCGTGAGCGAGGCCGAGGTAGTCGACGATTAGCCCGCCGGGCTTGTCCCGAAACACCCGATTCACTCGGGCGATTGCCTGCATGAGGCCATGGCCGCGCATGGGCTTGTCGAGGTACATGGTGTGCATGCTGGGCGCGTCGAACCCCGTCAGCCACATGTCGCGGACGATGACCATGCGGAAGGGATCCGCAGGGTTCCGAAATCGCTTGGCCAGCACCTCGCGCCGCGGCTTGTTGCGGATATGACCCTGCCAATCCAAGGAATCCGAGGCTGACCCGGTCATGATGACCTTGAGCGTGCCCTGTTCGTCATCCTCGCTGCCCCACTCGGGGCGAAGCTTCAGGATCTCATTGTGCAGTTCCACGCAGATCCGCCGGCTCATGCAGACGACCATCGCCTTGCCTTCCATGGCCTCCAGGCGTTTCTCGTAGTGCTCGACGATATCTTTCGCGACGAGTTCGAGCCGCCGCGGAGACCCGACAATGGCCTCCAGCTGAGCCCACTTGCTCTTGAGCTTCTCCTTGCGCTCAACCTCCTCGCCCTCCGTCGCCTCCTCGAAATCTGGGTCAATTCGGGGTCGTTCGGCCTCGTCGAGGATTACCTTAGCCAGGCGGCTCTCGTAGTAGATGGGCACCGTAGCGCCATCCTCGACGGCGCGCTGGATGTCGTAGACGCTGATGTAGTCGCCGAATACTGCGCGGGTATTGGCATCCTCCAGCTCGATGGGTGTGCCCGTGAACCCGATGAACGAGGCGTTCGGCAGAGCGTCGCGCATGTGGCGTGCGTAGCCGTCGATGAAATCGTACTGGCTGCGGTGCGCCTCGTCGGCAATCACCACAATGTTCTGGCGCTCGGACAGCGTCGGGTGTCGGTCGCCCCGTTCCTCGGGGAAGAACTTGTGGATGGTGGTGAACACCACTCCGCCGGCGTTGACCGACAACAGCTCACGCAGGTGAGCGCGGCTCTCGGCCTGCACTGGGGGCTGGCGCAAGAGCTCCGCACAGAGCGAAAAGGTGCTGAACAGCTGGTCATCCAGGTCATTGCGGTCCGTTAGCACGACCAGTGTTGGATTCTGCATGGCGGGCTCGCGGACGATCCGTCCTGCATAGAACGCCATGGTGAGGCTCTTACCCGAGCCCTGGGTGTGCCAGACCACGCCCACGCGTCGGTCGCCGGGCTTACCACCGGGATTGCGGCCGGCCTCGTAGCGGCCGTGTTCCTCCGCTGCACGGGCCAGCTCAGCGGCTCGCAGAGTCTCGCCGACCGCAGCCCGGACAGCGTGGAACTGATGATACCCGGCCATCTTCTTGATGAGCTTGCCGCCGTCGTCCTCGAAGACTATGAAGTCCCTGACCATCTCCAGGAACCGCTTTTGCGCGCACAGGCCCTCGATCACGACCTGGAGCTCAGGCAGGTTGCTATCCGCAAGCGACTCGCCCGAGATCGTGCGCCACGGCTTAAACCACTCCCGCCCGGCAGTAAGCGTGCCGACCCGCGCCTGTACACCGTCCGAGGCCACAAGCACGGCGTTGCTGGAGAACAGCGAAGGGATCTCGGCTTTGTAGGTCTGGAGCTGTTGGAACGCGCTCCAGATCGTCGCGTTTCCGCTGGCCGCGTTCTTCAGCTCCAGCACGCCCAGCGGAAGGCCATTGACGAACAGCACTACGTCCGGACGACGGCTGTGTTTGTTCTCGATCAAGCCGAACTGGTTGACTGCCAACCAGTCATTGTTGGTCGGCTCATAGAAATCGATCACCCGGATCTGGGTGCCCCGGATCGCGCCATCAGCATCACGGTACTCCACCGCCACGCCATCCACCAACAGGCGATGCAACGCCCGATTGCGTTGAATGAGATCCGCGCCTTCGGGGCGGATCAGCTTTCGGAAGGCGTATTCGAGGGCTTCGGCAGGGATGCCGGGGTTGAGCTGCGAGAGCGCATCCCGAAGACGGCGGATCAGGACGGGCTCGCCGTAATCGCTGCGCTCTGCGCCAAGGGTCTCTGGGGCTATGTCGGAGCCGTGGATAACATTCCATCCGGCACCCTCCAGCCAGGTGAGTGCCGCTTCTTCTACAACTGACTCCTTGAAACCTGTCACGTCTCCTTGTCCAACTCGCCTGTGACGTCCACGAATCCAAGCTGATCCGCGACTAACTTGATCTCACTCGGTGAAAGCGAATCGGATTGCGGCAAGAAGTCCACGTTCCAATCTTTCATCACTTCAAAGCACCGCTCTCCCGAATACGGATTCGGTGCTAGTCCGGCGACGAACCTCTGATACAAAAGAACCCAATATCGGTCCATCTCATACGGATCTTTCTCATCCAACTCCGCAATGAACTTCGATACCTCACTCTCGTACGCGCCAACAGCGTGCAGAAGAAGAATAGCCATGCAATCACGCGAACCCAATATCTTCTCAGCCACGTCTGGCTCAATCTCCAACTCATTCTCGATCAGGAAATACAGCGACCAGCACATACCGTCCGATCTGCGATTCACAGCGTTCTCCGCTGCAATGTCATTCAGATTCGTAGCGTATTGCAGGCAATCAATAGAACTATTCGACAGAAGATTATGCAGCAGTGGCAAGAGCACCGGATAGAACCTGGCCAAGTTCAGGAGGTACTCTAGCACCGGCTGAATGGCTTCCTCCCCCAAGTCCTGAATCACACTCTTCACGGCAAACTTCAGCACGCTGCCATCCGGCCAACCTTTGCTCAGCTCCACAGCGAAGTCTATGAAGCGGACAACCTCGCTGGCTCGGTAGTACTTACCTAACTTAGGCGGCTCATTTGGTGTCCCCGCTGGCATTCGGCCGGTCACTTCAACAATCCAACTTGGATTCAGCGGCGTTGGTAGTTCAACGATCTCCGTTTTTCTTAAATTCAGTGTTAGTTTGTAGGCGCGGAGAGCATCACCTAGCTCGCGCAGAAAATCTTGTCCTTCTTCAAATGTTTTCGCATAGCATGTGTAATCGTCGATAAATCGAAAGTGCTCGTACTTAGCGCTTAGCTCTTGGTCAATTCTCGCCAAGATAGCTTCGGCAATGATATTTGACGTTCCCGGACCGATCGCGACGCCTTGTGTTTAATTCCGTTTGATTGCGCGTTG
>JAABSN010000314.1 GCA_011390385.1 Thioalkalivibrio nitratireducens
CCGGATTCAGCGCCGTCAGGAAGAGGCGCGGCACCTGCTGATCGTGCAGGAACTGGAACGGCTGTCGGCGGACCCGAACCCCGGTTTGATCCTGTCGCCGGATTTCAAGGCCCGCTACCTGCGCGGCGCGGACGAGCTGGAGCTGGTGCGTTCGGGGCTGGATGACACCATGCGCAGCGCCTACGACGCGCTGCGCGAGGTCTGGCACGGGCGCGAGGACGTGCCGGACCTGCGGACGGCCGCCTTCATCGTGGCGATCGGCCGCGTCGCGGCCAGCTATCGCGCCAAGGGGGCTTGACTGCGCGGGCCATCGGGAGAGGCCCGGCCAACTTGTGGAAAATCAAGGGCGTTCGCCCCTTTCGTGCCACATTTCCGGCCGGAGGGTTGACCGAATCTTACCCGAAAAAAGCTCCTGTTCGGCCGCAAACGACTGACGCGGCGAAACCGGAGAAACATGATGGCCCGTTTTTCAGTCTTCCGCCGTTCGACCGCGTCGCGTGCGATTTGCGCAGCAAAGCGTTTTTCCGGGGACGAGGCGGGCACCGTGACGGTCTATTCCCTCTACATCACGCTGCTGGTGCTCATGATCACGGGCGCGTCGGTTGACCTGATGCGGCAGGAAGCCTGGCGTGCCCGGTTGCAGACCACGCTTGACCGCGCCGTTCTGGCGGCCGCCGATCTCGACCAGCGCCAGGACCCTTCGGCCGTGGTGAACGACTATGTCGCCAAGGCGGGGCTGGACCGCTACATCACCTCGGTGACGGTCGACATGGGGCTGAACGAACGCACGGTCAGCGCGGACGCCCACAGCAGCCTGTCGACGATCTTTCTCAAGATGTCCGGCTACGACGTGTTGCCCGCCAATGCGCTGGCCACCGCCGAAGAGCGCATCGCCAACGTCGAGATCAGCCTCGTGCTCGATATCTCGGGGTCGATGCGCTACAACAACCGCCTGGACAACCTCAAGCCGGCCGCCAAGGCCTTTGTGCAGAAGGTCATGTCCGACGGCACCGACAGCGTCACCACGCTGAACCTGATCCCCTTCGCCGGGCAGGTGAACCCCGGTGACATCATGTTCGACTACTTCCTGGGCAAGCGGCCCAAGATCAAGGGCAACAACGGCTGGGGCAACGGCGACCAGGACGCGCCCGGCAACTCGCTGTGCAACAACAATGCCGAGAACTACGACGAGGGTCTGGCGGATCCGTCTTGCGCCGATGGCACGAACACGACGACGGGCGGGTTCTTCACGCCGTGGCCCCAGGCGATCTCGAACATCGTGGTCTATTTCGACACCAACGGCGACGACGCCTACGACGTGGCGCACAAGATCGAGAACTTCCCCGAAACCGCGTCGCGTGACGTGGACGATTTCTTCAAGGGGGCGGTGGCCTACCTTGTCGCCCAGGATAACCGCCTGACGAGTTTCGACCAGTTCCTGGGCATCTCGATCAAGGGGGGCACCGAGAAGAACCGCTACTTCCAGGTCAAGGGCAACCTCAACGGCGCGACTTCGGACCTGGGCCCGACCAAGAACACCGGCAAGATCCCGGGAAAGACCTATTCCTACAACCAGATCGATTATGTCGCCTGGGAAGCGGCCTATGCCGGCCCGGTCGCGGAACAGGCCACTCCCGTGGTCAACGTGAACCTGCCCGGAACCTGCATCGAGATCGACAGCTTCGAGTTCGCCAGTTCGACCCTGCCGCTGTCGGACGAATACGTGCCGATCTTTCACCACTGGGCCATTGACCGCAGCGTGATGGACTGGGGCTGGTGCCCCGGGCAGCAGATGGCGGTGCAGTATTACTCTGCCGATGCGGAGTCCCTGTCGCACTACATCGACGAGATCAGGATGCACGACGGCACCGGCGCGCAGTTCGGCATGAAATACGCGCTGGCGCTGCTGGACCCGACGACGCGGGACGCCGTCAGCCACATGATCGATGCCGGCCTGATCGAACCCCGCTTCGAAGGTCGCCCGATCGACTGGGATGATCCGGAGACCGAGAAATACATCGTCATGATGACCGACGGCCAGGTGACCGACCAGTTCCGCCCCAACGATCCCGATGCGCCGATCAACGCCGAGGTGGAACTGCTGGACCAGGGCTCGGGCGCCTATCACGTCCGCACCGCCCGGTCCGTGAACCTCGACAATCTCTACCAGCAGTGCGAGCTGGCGCGGGATCGGGGTGTCACCGTCTTTACAATCGCCTTCGAGACAACCACCGCCGCGGCCGAGGAAATGCGCCTCTGCGCCTCCTCCGACAGCCATTTCTTCCATGTCCAGGGCGGCGAGATCTACGACGCCTTCGACAGCATTGCGCGGCAGATCAACAACCTGAGGCTGATCCAATGACCGGCCATTGGAGATATATTCATCAAACCTATACGAAGGTATGTCAGGACTTTGCAAAAACCCCTAAATCGTGCCTTTTTGTTCCCGAGTTCGCCCCAATCCCGGCCCAATTCCTAACCATTCCTTACTCTCGCCAAGCTGGCACGACGCTGTGGGAGAGAGACTTTGGAACACGGGACTATCTTGTCGGGAAACGCCCGCCGCTTTTGGAAACGGCAGGACGGAAACGTCACGATCTTTTCGGTCTTCATGACCCTTCTGGTGCTGGTGGTGGCCGGCGCGGCGGTGGACATCATGCGATATGAGTCCATCCGCGCCCTGTTGCAGACGAACATGGACCGGGCCGTGCTGGCCGCGGCCGACCTGGACCAGGACCAGACGTCCGAGGCGGTGGTCAACGACTACCTCTCCAAGGCCGGTCTGGACAGTGTGCTGGTCGGTGTCTCCGTCGACCGCGGGCTGAATCATCGCACAGTGTCCGCCTGGGGCGAGACGACCGTGCCCACGCTGTTCCTGAGGATGAGCGGTTACGACAACATGACACCGCCCGCCCTGAGCACCGCCGAGGAAAAGATCGCCAACGTCGAAATCAGCCTCGTGCTCGATATCTCGGGGTCGATGCGCTACAACAACCGCATCGACAAGCTCAAGCCGGCGGCGCAGAATTTCATCTCCAAGGTGATGGCCGAAGAGACCAACGGCATCACCACGCTGAACCTGATCCCCTTCGCGGGCAGCGTGAACCCAGGCGACAGCCTCTTCGACTACATCCGCGGCGTGCGGCCGAAGCTGAACCAGAACAACGGCTGGGGTAACGGCGACCAGGACGCGCCGGGCTATTCGCTGTGCAACAACAACGCCGAGAACTATGACGAAGGCCTGGCAGATCCGTCGTGTTCGGACGGCACGGACACGACCACGACGACAACCACCAGCACCACGACGGCCGAAGATTTCTTCGAACCCTGGGGGCAGGCCATCTCGAACATCGTGGTCTACTTCGACACCGACGGCGACGACATCTACGACATCGCCCACAAGGTGGAATCCTTCCCCGAAACAGCGCCGCGGGATGTCGATGCCTTCTACAAGGGCGTCGTGGCCTACATGATCGCCCAGGACAACCGGCTGACCAACCCGGACTTCTTCCTGGGCATCTCGGTCAAGGGCGGCAAGTTGCAAAACCGCTATTTCCAGGTAAAGGGCGACAAGACCGGCCCCGCCTCGGACCTTGGCCCGACCAAGAATACCGGCAAGATCCCCGGCACGACCTACTCGTACAGCCAGATCGACCATGTCGCCTGGGAGGTCTCCTATGTCGCGCCAAGCCCCGAGATGGTGGACGATCTGACCA
>JAABSN010000315.1 GCA_011390385.1 Thioalkalivibrio nitratireducens
ATGATCCTCGTGCTGTGATCGCAATACGCAATCATCTCGAGCGCTACAAGGACCACCTGGGCCAGACGCGCCTGCGCGAGGCACTGCATCACTCGTTTGACCAGCGCCACTCCTCCGACCAGCCGGTGCGCGAGGGCTGGATCCGGTTGCGCATGACGCTGTTCGCCGTTGCCATGGCGCCGGTGGCGCTGTTCGGACTGGTGCACAACGCCGTGCCGTACGCGGTTGCGAAGTTCGCTCCCCGGATGTTTCGCGACGAGGCCGTGCGAACGTTCGCCTACTTCGGCGTCGGCGTGTTCGCCTTCCTGGCCGCCTACGCGGCGCTGGGTTACTGGCTGTGGCAGTCGGCCGGCTTCAGCCCGGCCTGGGCGCTGGCCTACCTGGCCGCACTGCCGCCGACCGGCTTTGCCGCTCTGGGCTATCGCCGAACCATACTGGTCTACCGCGACAAGATTCTGGTCCGGACCTTCGTGTTCGACCGGGCCCAGCTGGTCGCGTTGCTGCGACGCGAGCGCGAGCTGCTGCTCGCGCATTTCGAGGCGCTGGCCGAACGGTTCGGGGAGTGAGACCCCGGAATCCCGGGGTTCGACGCTACGATGTTGTCCCGCCGGGGCAGCTTTCAGTCGCGCTCGGCCAGTGCCAGGAGCGGTCTATCCCGGACACCCAACTCGTAGGAAAAATCCTACAAGATCTCAAGCAGTTTTCCGGTGGTCGACGCCTGAATGGCGTTATAGGCTGATGTCAAGCTCACCGACGTCCTATGTCATGCCTCAGGCGCGCGAAAGCCAGATCTCGCCGGATGCGGCTTCGACCTATCACTGCATCTCCCGCTGTATCAAGTCCGGACACCCAGAGCGCCGACCAAAGCCGGTGGTAGATCAAGCGGTGAAAGCCCGCTATCTGGAAAGGGCTAGCACCCCGCCAGAGCCCCGAGTCATGGGCGGATGTTCGTGAGAGCATCGGCTAAGCGTTGACCGGGGAAGGTACAGGCTCGGTATTGAGCTCCGAAATCACGTCTAGAACGCCGACCTTGTTGGGTGAGGGGGAAGGCAATACGGTCAGCCGCGCCAGGCGAGTGGCTGGTCGGTTCTCCGGAGTCGAACACCCGGTGCATGTATTGATGTCTACCACGCGGAAGCCGGGAGGCCCTGCGCCCGCCAGTGCTCGCAAGAGTCTGGAGCCGCTGCGGAAATGAGAAATAAGCGCAGCGCAAGTGCAGGGAGTCGGACAAAGCCATAGTAGTGAAGAAGCGCGCGAACAATGGTGAAACGAGTCGGCGGAGCGTGTGGAGCGAAGGGCTTTGACTAAGAGGAAGACTGAACAGACGACGGTGACTCCGACACAGAACGGAGGGTAAGCTGAATCGGGCTTGTTCAGGCTGCGCACGGCAGCGCACCGCTGGGCGTTTGACTCGAAGTAGGAGCCGGATGCGTTAGTAGCGCACGTCCGGATCTGTGCGGGGGGTGCCGGGTGACCGGCATTCCTACCGCGACCATCGTATTTTTCGCAGGAATGACGGGTAATAGCGGGAATGACGGGTGGCGTGGCCGGGGAATGATCGGTTCAGCGGGTTACGCGAGGTTCGCGTAGGAAATGAAATGGACCCCTCCCAACCTTTCCCCATGGTTGGGGGAAAATCAACGGTTCTCGAAAACCAAATGATCAGGAGAGGTCCATGCAACATCCTACTATCGGTATTGACTCGGCGAAAGACGTTTTCCATCTCATTCTGGGCGATTCGGCCGGACGGCCGGGCAAGAAAGTCAAGCTCAAGCGTAAAGAGCTGGCAGCGTTCATGGCCAACCAGCCGGTCTCGAGGGTTTTCATGGAGTCGTGCGCCGGATCGCACCATTGGGCGCGCAAGTTTGCCGGCCAGGGTCATCAGGTCGAGCAGATCGCGCCACAGTTCGTCAAGCGCTACCGCGACGGCGACAAGAACGACTTCAACGACGGTCAGGCCTGCATCGAGGCCGGGCTTCGCCCGACCGTGCGCTCGGTGGGCACCAAGTCGGTCGAGCAGCAGGAACTGCAGAGCCTGCAGCGTGCGCGTACGCTGGCGCTGGGTCAGCGCAACGCCGTGGGTAATCAGCTGCGCGCGATGCTGACCGAGTTCGGGATCGTCGTGGCCCGCTCGATCGGCGCGCTGCGCCGGCGGATTCCGGAGATCCTCGAAGACGCAGAAAACGAGCTGACCGACGGGATGCGGCGGTTGGTGGCCGAGGAGTTCGAGCGCTGGAAAGGACTGGCCGAGCGTGTCGAGGAGTTGAAGAGCCGGATCGAGCGCAGCAGCCGGACGGATGCGAAGATGAAAAGGCTGCAGAAGGAGCTTGAAGGCGTGGGCCCGTTGTCGGCGGCGGCGCTGTGGACGGCGGTGGCCGATCCGAAGGCGTTTGCCCAGGGCCGGCAGTTCGCGGCCTTTGTCGGGCTGGTGCCAAGACAGCATACAACCGGCGATCGGCCGCGCTTGCTGGGCATCCGGAAAGGAGGCCAGAACGAGCTCCGGGCGCTGCTGATCCACGGGGCGCGTGCCGCGATCAGGCATCTTGGCGACAAGACCGATCCGAAGAGCATGTGGCTGCGTGCGCTGGTCGAGCGACGCGGCCAGAACCGGGCGGCGGTGGCCCTGGCCAACAAGAATGCACGCCAGGCCTGGGCGATTCTGTGCCAGGCGGCATGAGGGCTGGCGGCGGGCTGATCGAAACCAAGAGCAGGCAGACGTAGGCACAAAAACCGGGAGAAAACCACCTTTCGATTGCAAAGACTCCGATGAACCATCGGTAGGACCGGCACCGGGCGAGCAGCGAGACCGCAGGGCTTATCAGAGCCGCGTAGGAGTGTTGCTCCGGTGAAGCGAATTACATCGTGGCTGGGGCCATGTAGATGCCCCGAATCAAGAGCCGAATATAAGCGCGCAGCCGTATCCCGATGGAAAATCGAAGTCTTGCAAACCGGGAGGGGTCCATATAAGCGGTCTCCAGGCCGCGATCGGGTTAGAGCCGTCGGCGCCTGGAGACGCCTCCTATGAAAACCTGGAAAGAGAGGCTGCATTCTTCGGTGCGGCATCCCCTGCGCACTGCCAGAGGCAGGAAGCCTCCGGGAGCCGGTTGCAGGAGTTCAGGAGCCGATAGAGCCACCCAACCCACTCACCACCCCGAACTGGAACCTTCTTCAGCATCCGCCGATGATCACAACGCCCTCGATCGAGGCGATCCCGCTCCGATAAAGATCGAAGCCGGAATCCGGTCGTCACCCGCAAAGCACGCCGCACATTACGCTCGGGCAAGAAGATCTCCAGCCCACGCCGTGATCACACACCTAACCACCTGCCCCATCGACCCGCACCGCAACTCTCTGCTGCCTGTAAAAAGCGCTTTTGCCTACTTTTCAGGCGCTTGTGAAAAGTAGGCCGCCAGCAAGCGCGAAGCGCGTGGCGAAACGCAGTTGAAGTTGAATTTGAAAAGCTGCCCCCGCCATCAACGGGCCAACCACCACGCGGAAAGACGCTGGGTTCAAGCATCGATTCCCCAGCACATTCGATGCGGATGATCGCCACTGCCAGGTGGGTTGAGGGTGTGACTGCCGAATCCTGCGGAAGAGCGAAGGATCAAGCGCTACCCAGCCGCAGCTGCTCCGACAGCAGGCTGAGCCAGGCCTCGTAGCGGGATTCGGGAATTTCGCCTTCGGCCACCGCGGCGCGGATGCGGCAGCCGGGCT
>JAABSN010000316.1 GCA_011390385.1 Thioalkalivibrio nitratireducens
GCGTCGAGCCCGATCCCGCCGAGGCGCTGAAGTGGTATCGCCGGGCAGCCGGTGTCGACGACGACGACCTGATCTTCGCTTCGGCCGCCCAGCAGCGCATGGAAAACCTGCGCGCCGAGCTCGAACAGGAGCTCGAGCAGAGCCAGGCCGAACAGCGGGCATTGCAGCAGCAGGTCGAAACCTTGCGCGAACAGCTCGATCGCCAGGCCGGCAGCAGCGCCGAGGCCGAGGCGACCATCGCCACCCTCGAAGGCATGCTCGCCCGGGTCGAAGACCGGGCGGCCGAAACCGAGGGGCGGCTGGTGCGACTTCGCGGCTCGGAGATTTCCGCTCCGGCCGCCGGCGACGAGCAGCGCACGGCCCAGCAGCAGCACTTTTCCGGCAACGTCGACACGGAGCGCTTCGGCAAGTACTTCGCGCTGATCGTCGGCCTGCAGTCCTACGCATTCTGGGAGCCGCTGGAGTCGCCCCACCAGGACGCGCGGCGACTGGCCGAAATTCTTTCTTCGCGATACGGGTTCGACACGACGCTTCTGCTGGACGCTTCGGGCAAGGAGATTCTGAGCTCGATCAATGATCTGCGCGAGCGGGTCGGCCCGGACGACAACGTCCTGCTGTATTTCGCCGGTCACGGCCAGCTGTTGCGTCCCGAAGCCGAACAGCTGCGCCGGGGCTACTGGCTACCGGTCAACGCCGAACTCGATCGAACCACCTTCTGGGTCTCGAACTCCGCGATCAACGATTACCTGGCGATCCTCGATGCGCGCAGCGTGCTGGTGGTTGCCGATTCGTGTTTCGGCGGCGCCATGTCGACCGACCCGGCAACCATGATGCTGGGATCCGGTATGGAATTGTCGGACCGCCTGATCGATCTGAGCCTGTCGCGAAAGGCGCGTTTCGTGATCTCTTCGGGCGGACTGAAGCCCGTGCTCGACGGCTCCAGCGGCGAACACTCGGTGTTCGCCCGCGCCCTGATCGAGTCGCTGGAAGGCGCAAGCTCGCTGCTCAGGGCCCAGGATGTCTTTGCCCAGGTGGCCGAGCGCACCGCCGGCCTGGCCGCCGTGCAGGGCATGGATCAGCGACCCGAGATGCGGCCGATTCGCGAAGCGGGTCACGAAGCCGGAAGTTTCTTTTTCATTCCCACGGGAGACGACAGCAGCGGCTGAGGCCCGAAGAGCGCCGCCAGAGCGCCCCGGTCCCGGAGCATCACCGCCGCTGGCAACCGACCGTGAAAGAAGATTGACCGCTGCTTGCGGGAGGGGATTGAAGTCCTGACATCACGGTGTCACGCCGGATGAGGATATTCGATTCAGCATCGCTGTCGGGCGCCCGACAGCGTCCATGAAAGATTGGGAAAATCGAAATGAAAGACGTCTCGAGTTCGAATAGCGTTCCGTCTCTGTTCATACGGCGTCGGATGGGTCGCAATATCCGTCGGCTGACCGTCGTCGCCTTGCTGGGCCTGGCCGTGCTGGGAAGTCCATTGGCCCTCGGCGCTACCTTCCAGGTTACCGAGGCAACCGATGCGGCGCTTCGCAATGCGGTGAACCAAGCCAATCAGACGCCAGGCCCCGATGTCATCGAGTTCGCGCCGGGTATCACCGCGATCACGCTGACCGCGGGGCAGGTCGAAATCACCGAGGGCCTGGTGATCGCCGGTTCGTCGGATCAGCCGGTCACGATCAGCGGCGATAACGCCTCAAGAGTTTTTGCGGTGCTTGATCTGCAGGAAATAAGTGAAGTCCCTCCTATCCTGAGGCTGGAACACCTGATCATCGAAAATGGATTCACGGACGAACCGGGCTCGTCGTTTGTCGATGCACCATTCATCAACTGCTCGACGGCGACCGGTCAGGGCGGCGCCATCTGCAGCGAAGGCTCGGTGGAACTCTTCGAAACCATTGTCCGCAATAGCCAAACGCAGGGTAGCGCCGCTCACGGCGGCGGGATCTGGGCGGCGGATGAAGTTTTGCTGGAGTTCAGTTCGATTTACGGCAATACCGTTAGCGGCCAGCCGGTCGAGGGCGGTGAAGCGGACGGAGCCGGGATCAGTACCGCAAACGACAGCGGGAGCGTGATTTGCTTCGACTCGAGAATATCCGAAAACGTGGCCGTCAGTGAACAGTCCCAGGGCGGCGGGGTGCTTGCCGGCGCGTTTTTTGCCGACAACTGCATCGTCTCGGGCAACCAGGCAGGCACCGGCGGCGGCGTTTTTGCCTCCTATATCAATATCTCTTCGTCAACAGTTCAGAGCAATGTCGCCAACGGCAACGGCGGTGGAATTCTGGCGTCTGCCTCGTTCATTTCCTTCATCGGCGAGTCCCAGGGCGCTCTGAAGATCGTCAATTCGACCATTTCCGGCAACAGTGCCCTTGGAAGCGGCGGCGGCATCCGCTGGATCGCGCCTGATACGCGTGTCGATATCGATGGGGACGAGAGCCCGGATGCGCTGATTTCCAACTCCACCATCACCAACAATTTGGCAAGTTTCGGCGCCGGCGGCGTCGATATTGTCGATCCCTTCTTCGTTTCTCCGGCCACGTTTTCCCTGTCTCGGCTTCAAATGCTCAAGGACCGTAGCGAAGGTCAAAGCAAGCCCCAGCCCCCGCGCCTGAATGCGGATGGGACATTTGCCCCGGAAATCACCAGCACGATTCTGTCGGCCAACAGCACTGCTGGAGAGAGCGATCCCGATCTGGTCATCACCGAGGGCCAGCGATCAGTAACACTGGTCGACCAGAACAACTTCATCGGCTTCGGCGATCTGCTTGATATCGAGGTCCTTCGGGATAACGGCTGCTTCGAGCCGGCCGGCGCGACAGTCGACCCGTCGATCGGTTGCGCTCTTACGCATCGCCCGCTGACCGGCAGTTCGGTCATTGACGAGGGACTCAATCCCTTGCAGCTGACCTCCGACCAGCGCGGCGGGTTCGGCTTCGCCCGCGAGGTTGGCCTGGCGGCTGACATCGGCGCTTTAGAAACCGCACCCCTCGCCATCGAGGCACTCGGCCTGGAAGTCCCCACGGTGCGCCAGGGCGAGCTGATCTTCATTTTCTGGCGAGCCACGCCGAATGTTGCGGCGGTCGAGTGCACGGGCGCCGGCCTGGCCGGGACGACCTGGGACGGCCCCGGCAAACCGGCCGACGGATTCGCCGACGTCGATTCCACGCCGCTGGCGCCGGGCGAATACGTGATTGCGCTGAGCTGTGCGCTCGATGGCGAAACGGTCGCGGCCGAGACCCCCCTGACCGTGCTCGAGCCGGTCGTGGCCTCCCTCACCCTCGAAGGGACGTCGGTGGCGCTGGGCGGCATCGCGAGTCTCAGCTGGGCCGCGTTCCCCGATGACTCGGGCACCGTGTGCACCGCCGCGAGCACGCCGGCAATTGACCAGTGGACCGGCACGGTCGCCAACTCAGGCGTCCTCGGTCTCGACACCGGCCTGATTCTTCCCGGAACCTACGCACTCGATCTGCTCTGCCAGCGCGGCGAGTTTTCCGCCAGCGACACGGTCGAGCTGACGGTGACCGATGATCCGCTCGATCTCACCTTGCTCCTTTCGCAGGAACAGGCCATCACCGGCGATCTGGTCCAAATCGAATGGTCGGTGATCCCGGATGACGAGTTTTCTTCCTGTACCGGCACCGGCCTGCCCGGCACCCAATGGGACGGCCTGCTGGCCAACGCCGGGTTGTTCGAGCTCGATACCTCCAC
>JAABSN010000317.1 GCA_011390385.1 Thioalkalivibrio nitratireducens
CACAAGCGTCTCACGCCCCTGAACCCGCACCACATAGACTTCACCAACCAGATCGCCGTACGCGGGCAGCGGGTAATGCCCAGGCGGCCAAGGGGCGTCACTGGATTCGGACGCGGCCAGGCCCTGGAAGCACATGCAGAGCACCAGTGTGGCGAACCAATACGGAGCCCCGTACGCCCGTTTCGCCATCGTGACCCTCCACCATCGGTTCCTGTTCATCGTTCCGGAACTATAGGCAGCAAGAGGGAAAGGAGCAAAAAGGGGGACGGACGGAATGAGGATTGATCCCTGCGCCGTAGTCAAGATTCCAGTTCGGTCTGCGGGCTGGGCGGTTTACGGCTCCGGCGTGCGCCGTGGCGGCTGCCCATTTTCTGCTGGATGTCGCGGCTCTCATCCGCCGGCTGAACGTTGCCGCACCACTCGAACGCATTCAGGACGCACAGACGCCGTCCCGGCACCGACGGCGCCAGCGCCAGCGGGCAAATCGCCCATAGGCGAAGTCGAGCAGCCCGATCAGTCCGGGCACCGCGGCCAGAATCATCGAAGGGTTCGCCTGAACCAGGCGCCCTGAACCGGCTTGGGGATGGCAACACGGACGAAATCCTGCGACGGCGGGCCCGTGATCAGGTTCAAATGCGCCATTCGACCACCCGCTGGAATCGGCTGACCAATTGATACGAACTGAGGTTCACACGCACGATGGCACACGTAGGCGATACCGCGAAGGCGGCCAGATAGGGGTGGCGCGCTAGAAACCGTTCCAGCAGCGGGGCGCCGGCGTCAGGACCCAACTCCTCGGCCTTCCCGATCGCGGTGACCACCACGGAGTCCTCCGTATCGGAGCCCTTGTTCTCGCGGTCGTCGATCAGCAGGGCGACCCGGGGGTTGGACTGCAGGTTGGCGTACTTGCGTGTGGTTCGCTCGGTCAGGATCACCATCTGCCTGAGGTCCTCGGTCGCGGCGAAGGCCATCAGGCTTGCGAATGGTTGCCCGTTGGCATCAGTCGCCAGCACAGCATAGCGCTGAGACTCCAGCAGCGCCCTAAGCACCGGCCGGATATCGATGTCAGTACTCATCTTCATTGTGTCCGTAGTGTCGGGGAGCCACCGAGAAGGTGGTTTACACAGCCGATCCGTCGTCGGTCTTCGATTCAGCCAGCGTCGCTAGGTCCCAGTCGTCGAAGCGTTCGCCCGTCAAATCGCTGAGCAGTCTGACATCGTCGATGAACGTCTTCGCGAGGCGCTCGCGCGTTGCGGGCGAAAGGTCGAAGGCGGGCTTGTCCGCTTTATCGAGCCGGCTGCGGAAGCGAGACCGGGCAACCCGGTCAGCGATCGCGCGCACCGCGGGCCGGGCGGTGGTGAACCTAGAGAACGCCCGGACCAGTGCCGGCGCGGCGGGTCGACGCGAGGTCTGGTTGCGGTGCGGGAAGCGCAGCATGTCGGGGTGCTCGACACCGAGGAACGCCGACACGCGCCGCATCGTCGCATCGGGGTCCACGATCGTCTGCTCGAGCCGCAGCAGCAGAATCTGATCCCGGCTAAAGTACTGCAGATACCGCGCAAGCTGATGCCCATAGCGGCTCGCGGCGACATACGTCGGATCGTCGGCGATCGCCCGATCGGCGTCGCGCCACTCGACGCCGGTCACGATGCGGTGGCGGTAGTGCGATTCGATGCGGTGGATAGGGTCACGCACAGAGTAGATGAGCCGGACGGTCGGCAGCAGCTCGTGGATGCGCTTGACGATACCCCCGTACACCGGATCACGCGTGTACGAGTTTGACGACTCGCCTACCGCCCCCCGATCGCCCGCCGCAGTGAACTGAGCGCGGTACCAGTCGGCCCCGCGACGGAATTTATGCTCGACGCTGAAGTACCTCAGCTCCTTCGTCGGGTGCATGAACACATTCGGGTGCGCACACAGCCACGTGTGCAGACTATCGGTGCCGCACTTGGTGGCGCCGATGAGCAGAAACGTCGGCAGGCGTCCGGCTATCACGCTATCCGCCATGATTCGACCCCAACACGACAGCGGGTATCAACAAAAGAACAAGACGGACAAACGCCTTCTTAGGGAAATGTCCAGGGCGTTTACCGGTGGAGATCGAAACAAGCCGCGAGTCAAGACGGGCGGTAAAGCGGTACCCTGCCGCGTGCATCCGGGGATCTGCATCCGGGCTTGAATGAGTGTATTCGCGGATGTCCTCGATCATCGGTTTCGCTTCCCCGATTCCTGCGGGGTGATCCCGGGCGGTTTCCGAGCCTTGGTTCTGGCACCACGCATGTTCTCGGCGTGGTTCTTGTCGAACACCGCCCGTCGGGCGGGGTCGGCGAGAAGATCCGCGTGCTTGCGCCGAATGTAGGCCACACTGACTTCGCGTTGTGCCGGATCCGCCGTCAGCTTGGGATGTGGTGCCCGATTGAGGCAATAGACGGGCCAGCCATGCCCTTCGACCGGAGCGATTGCAGTGAGCCGGAAGAACAGCTCACTCGTCGTGCGGGTGCGCAGGCGCTCGTCCCAGCCATCGATCCTGTCGAGAAGCGCCCTGGGCAGAACTGCAGCTTGCTTGGTCGCAAAGGTCTTGCCTCCCGCGACGAGCTCGCCATCGAGACCCCAGATCTCACCGGCAGTCGAGGTGGGTGGCACTCTCCACATGGGCACCCGCCCCGGTGCGACGACCAGGAGCCCGCCCACGACCACAACCTGATCGGTGCCGTGGCGGCGAATTGCGGAAACGAGCCAACGGCGAAGCCACCATCCGGCCAGTGGCAGCAGCCAGTCGTCGTCATCGAGGAAAAACAGGTGCGAGGTTTGCGCCTCGCGGACGCCGGTATTGCGGGCGGCCGAACAGCCGCGATTGCTCTCATGCCGAACCACACGCAGGCGCCGGTCGGAGATCCCTGAAAGGTCCACGGGTCTCGGCGAGCCGTCATCGACCACGATCACCTCGGAGAAATCGCCGAGGCGAAGAGCGCTCGCCGCCGCGCGCCGCACCTTTTCGGGGCGGTCATAGCTCGGGATGACGCAAGTCAGCGTGGGTCCGCTGGTCACGACGGGCTGACGACGTTGACACCGGGCGTGTAGTCACAGAGGCTCCCGAGAGACGCCTCAATCATGCCGAAGCAGTCGCGCTGTCTCGCGATGCCGGTCGCGCGTAACTCACTCATGGGGCTCTCCGCCCCTGGCCAAGCCGAGGGGATTCGTCCGGAATTTTCAGCAGGGTATGACGATATTCATATTCTGTCACGACCTTCAAGCGTACTGCGCACCTCAAACACCTCTCTACACTCGCCTCCTTCATCGCTTGCGCAGATGCGGACGACGGCGCGGCAGAATCGCGCGGAACACCCGCATGATCCCTGCGATGCGTTCGCGAACACCGCGATTGTCCAGGTCGGCCAGGAACGCAACGACGATATGGTTCCCCGGTCGACAAGGGTATACTCACTGGCCCACGCACATTCCTGCGACAGGGCTTTCGTCACCAATCGGCCTCACAAAGAACCTGCTCATGTCCGGCACGAATACTTTTGCGCTCCCGGAAACGGTCACGATCGTCGTCGCACCCCGGGAAAAGCACAGCACGCTTTGTGAGTCACTCGACTCGCTGTTCAGGACCATTCCACGAGACGTTCAGGTCATCGCTTGCTTGCCAAGGTTGCCCCCGGCTGTTCGCGATGCAGCCAAACGTATCATGGATGAGCGCGGG
>JAABSN010000032.1 GCA_011390385.1 Thioalkalivibrio nitratireducens
GGAGCTGGCCGAGCACGGTGAAGCCGGCCTGTCTGCGCGCAAACCCGGTCGCCAGGCTGCCGATCCGCGCGACAAGGCGATTCTTAGACTGTGCCCGATTCTTAGACTGTGCCTGTCCAATTAGTCCGTGTTCCGCTCTATGGTGGTTTCGGCAACAACAAATGGCGAGCCATCACGATTCGTGCTCCAAGCGTGCAATCGTGGCGGATCGAGGAGGTTCCGGGAACCGGACGACTCCTCTGCCGGGTGTGGCCTTGGGCCTTGTCCAAGTAATAAAACCGCGCGTTACGGGTCGCGCCAGTTGACCACGCGCAGACCCGGAACACGCTGGTACTCGGCGTGGTTGTTGGTGACGACGGTCAAGCCACGGGCACGCGCATGTCCGGCAATCATCTGGTCGTACGGGCCAATCGGCCTACCCTCGCGACGCAGTTCGGCCCGAATCTGCCCGGTATGCCAGGCCGCGTGGGCATCGTAGTCGAGCACCTCGAGGCGCGCGACGAAGCCCTCGACAACGGCCAGGTTCTGCTCGACCCGCTGCGAGTTCTCGGCACCAAATACCAGTTCCATCAGTGTCACCGTGGAAATCGCCATCTGACCATGGTGACGACGAAACCGCTCACGAACTTCCGGCGGCTTGTGCTTGATCACGTAGATCGAGATGTCGGTGTCGAGCAGGTAGTTGAGCATGAGTTCAGAACTCGTCGCGCTCCTGCTCGGCGCCCTGGCCACGCTCGGCCATGAAATCCTCGCTGGCTGTCGGCTGATCGAACCATTCGTCCCAGGAATCACCGGCCGGCGTGATCAGCCGCGATCGACCCAGCACCACGATCTCGACTTCATCGACCGAATCCGGAAACGCCACCGCCTTGGGCAGCCGCACGGCCTGTGTTCGATTGCTCTTGAAGATTCGTGTCTCCATGGACCGCCCCGCGATGTATATTCCGAGGGGATATACTATCAATCCGACTTGCCCGAGTCAACGAATCGTCCAGCACTTCCTCTCCCGGGTGCGGCCTTTGGCCTTACCCGGGCTGCGAAGCTGGCTGATCAGGCGACGTTGCCGCCCGTCCACTGCATCAGGTTGAGAAAATCCCTTCGGGTCTTCGGGCCATTGGTCAGGAAGTGCGGGTCGGCGATCGGGCGATATTCGGCGCTCGCGGTCTGCACGGCATCTGCACCGAGGTGTTGGCGCAACACATCCGCCTCGAGTCGATAGGGCTTCAGCGCATTCAGGCCGAAGATCTTGCGCTTGATCGCCGGGGTGAGCGCCGGGTAGCCGTACTTGTCCTGGAATTCCTTGCTGATCTGGAAGGCGCGGAAGGCCTGGATCTCGTCCTGCGGCGAGCCGTACCAGATCGAATCGGTGCCCCAGACGATGTTGTCCTCGCCGATGTACCTGAGCAGCATGCCCAGTGCATGCGCGGCCGAATCCGGGTCGCGCATTTAGGAAACGCCAGGTCGACCCCGGCTCGGCGTAGACGTTCTTGCCCTTCAGGTCGTTGTCGACCACGGTCTTGATCAGCAAGTCGACGCCCTCGTTGCGGCCCGGATCATATGGGCCTTCAGGCTGGCCGGGCACGAAACCGGCGTGATAGATGAGCAGGCTGATATCCGGGTAGGCCCGGGCCGCCGGGCGATGTCGGTACACAGCGAGTGTTCGTAGCTGCGCTGACCGAACGGAATGCCCTTGTGGATCGCGATCACCGGCACGTCCAGCCGCATGGCTTCGTCAAGGAAACGCAGGCCGGTGCCCTCGTCGGTCAGGAAGAAGCCCTTGCCGTCCGGAGCCCTGAATGAGGCAATACTTCCGGCTGCATTAGTAAGGCGTGCAATTCTGGCAGATACGACGCAAGACCAGACTTGACCCCTTTAGGTTCCTTCGGGATCCGACAAGCCTCGGCTGAACCTGATCCAATAACCCGCGACAAGCCCGAACCCGACCGCCGCTCCCCTGCCCGCTGCCACGGAAACAGACTCGGCTAAGGCCCTGCCGCAGGCGGTTCGAGGCCTTGCAATCGCGCCAGAACCTTTTCGGCCACTCGAATCGTCGAGGCGACGAGCGCTTCGTCGATCTCTAGATGGCCCTCGTATTCGGCGAGATTGCGCTTGCGGTGCGCCTGGTCGAGGATGCGCCAGTCGGCAGCGCCGAGATCCACGGTGTGCTGCAGGCACTGAAACACCAGGTAGCGGCTCCCGGACCGGAAACCGTGCCATCGCAGCGCGGCCAGCGCCAGCGAGTGGGCGGCGTTATAAGCCAGGTCGAACTGGCTTTCGAGACTGAGTTCGCGGCGGCGGGCGTCGTTCAGGCGTCTTTCCCCCGACTGAAGCAGGCCGTCGAACTCGCCTCGGGAAGGCGCCTGGCGGTGCAGCTTGTTGATCCGGGCAAGATTGTCCAGCTGTTCGAGGCTCATTCCAGCGAACCGATCAGAACTTCGTGGTCACCCTCCAACACGGCGACCAGGAACGGACTCCGGTTCGCCAGCCGCTGCTCGAATTCCGCCACGGTGTACAACGTCGGGTTGACCGCCCGACCGAGGCTGTTCTCGGCATCGGCCAGCACTTCGAACACGTCTTCAAGCGTGAGCGCGTCGGAGACGATCAGCACGTCGATATCACTATCGGCGCGGTCTTTTCGTTGCGCCACCGAACCGTACAACAGCGCAACCTGAATCTGGTCGCTCAGGGGAGACAGCGCTGATCCGATCAACCGGGCCGGACCCAGGATCTTGCGCGCAATGCCGCAAAGCTCTTCGAAGATCGGGGATTCTTGATTCGCGCGGTAGATCTTGCCGCGACTCTTGCCTTCCGCGGCGACCAGCCCGGCGGCAACCAGCCGCGCCGTCTCCCGTTGCACTGCGCCGCGCCCCGCATTAGCACGCTCGATCAGCTCGGATAGCGTGTAGCCCCGCTCCGGCGCAGTGAACAACAGCCGCAGCAAGGTCTGGCGAGTGCCCGAAAACAGTGCATCGGCCACGCCGACCGCTGCGGAATCTGCCTCGCCCGAATCACGAACGCTGTAAGTACCCATATCGGGTAATTAAATACCTTTTCTGGGTATCTGTCAACAACCGCAATCCGAACCGCCCTTGACTGCTGAAACCTTCAACCTGGAAACCGAAACCTGCCTTCACTCCCCCACCGGCTTCGGTCGCACCGCCGGCCCGGCCAGGATGCCGCCGTCGATATTGATCTCGGTGCCGGTGCCGTTGACGTACGCCGCCTCGTCGGCCACCGGCATCGCCGCCACCGCCGCAACCTCCGCCGGCTGGCCGAAGACGTAGTCCTCGGGTAGAGTAGATAGCAGGCATGCGCCTGCCCTCCCTCATCAAACCGTGCATGCGGTTTTCCCGCACACGGCTTTCCGATGTTCTTCACGCCAAGGCATGCGCTGATTTCCAGCCCGCTGCCGTGGGGACTTTGTATAGCCCGTGCCGCCGGTACAGTTCCAGACTCGGGAAGCGGCCTTCGCCAATGCCTCTGTCCTTCACCTTATGGCGTTTCATCAAGTGCTTGCGCAGCCGCCGCTCGGCATGAACCTTGAACCTTCTCCAGCGCCAGATTAGAGTTCCGATAGTGGAAGTAGTTGACCCAGCCGCTCAGGCTGCGGTTGACATTCCCCACGATCTTTTCCAGCGCCACAGGGGTCAGTTCCCGTCCCGTCAATGCCGTCAGCCTCGCCTTGATCTTCTGGACCGAGCGAGCAGCCGGACAGACATTCGGGTACGGTTTACCGGTGCGGCGACCTCGATTCATCCGAATCGAGAAGCCCAGAACGGTTTGAAGATGGGTGTCCGGGTTCCTCTCCGTGACAGCACTCAGCCCTACCCGGTGCACCACACCGGCATGGCCCGCGATGCGGCCTTCAGCTCGTGCTCCCGGGCGCGGTAGTCGGGACACATCGCTCCGACCTTCGCCCAGAACGCAGGCGAATGATCCGGGTGGACGAGGTGGGCCAGTTCGTGCAGCAGCACATAGTCGGCGACACGCCGATCGAGCAGCAGCAGCCGAATGCTGAGCGACAGGTTACCGGTCGACGAGCAACTTCCCCAGCGGGTGTTCGGATTCCGCCAGGTGACGCGGCCCGGACGCAATCGGTGGCGCGCTGCAAAGTCGGCCACCCGCGGCGCCAGAAAGTCCCGTCCATAGACCTTCAGCACGTCGACCAGCAACGCCCGCGCATCGGTCGGGTCGTTCGCTCCGTGCAACTCGATCACATCGTCGCCCGGCGAGTGCCAGCGCGGGTGTTCACCCGGGGCGTATCGGATCGTCAGCGCGCGATCGATCGCCGGCAGCATGATGTTCTCGGGATGGCTTTCGCCGAGATGCCCGGCCCGATCCGCCTGTGCAACCGGCAACTGACGGCGGGCGGCTTCGATCCAGTCGGCCCGCTCGGCGACGAACGCCTGGATCTGCCGCTCGGGTACACCTGGCGGCGCGGTCACGAGCAGCGAGGAATCGAGCCGGACTCGCAGCGTCAAGCGTCGCGCCCGCCGGTCGCGACGGAGTTTGAAAGGCTCGGCCATGCCCGGCAGTGTAGCGGGCTGACCAAGGGTGTTCGGACGCTCTTGCTCTTGCTGCGAAGACAAGAGATGAGCCCATTTCTCTCTCGGCGGTGCGCGCGAGGTGCCTGCGTTCTTCCAGCCCTCATTCTCGCCGGGCTAATCGCTCGAGAGGTACGCCAGCACGCCATCGACCATCCGCTCGCAACGCGCCAACTCGGCCGGGTCGATGAATTCATCGGGCTGATGCGCCTGGTCGATCGAGCCGGGCCCGCAGACCACGCTGCTGATGCCGGCGCGCTGAAAGCTGCCAGCCTCGGTAGCAAAGGACACCGCCCCCGACCCCCCTTCGCGAACACCCGGCAAACCGCGAACCCAGGTTTCCGCCCTGGCCTCCGGATCGGGCACGAGCGGCGGTACGCGCGCAATGGGCGTGGTTTCCACGTCCGCGTCCGGCGCGAATTCACGCAGGTCCGGCAACACCTCGGCATGGATGAAGTCGTGGATCGCCTCGATGATTTCCTTCGGATTCTCGTCCGGCAGACCCCGGTACTCCCACAGGAACTCGCAGCGTGAGGGCAGGATGTTGACGGCCGTGCCGCCGTCGATGCGACCCACCTGAACCGTGGTCCAGGGCGGCTCACAGCCTGATTCGACGGCCGCGGCGCGCCTGCCCTGCCCGATCTGGCGCAAGTGCTCGATGATCCGGGCCGCCGCAAAGATCGCACCCGCACCGCGATGCGGCTGACTGGAGTGCGCCGCCTGCCCGGTGACCACGGTTCGGAAGACATTGATCGACTTGTGCGAGCACACGATCTGCATCGTTGTCGGCTCACCGATGATGGCGTAGTCGGGCTTTGCGAAATTTTCCAGCGCGTCGTCGACCATGCGATCAATGCCCAGACAGCCAACTTCCTCGTCGTAGGACAGCGCCAGGTAGAGAGGACGCTTCAATCGGGCTGGATCGATGCCGGCCAGTCGCGACAGGAACACGGCCGAAAAACCCTTCATGTCGGAACTGCCCCGGCCATATAGCCGGCCGTCGCGCTCGGTCAATTCGAACGGGTCGGTCGACCAGTCCTGGCCTTCGACCGGCACCACGTCGGTATGGCCCGACAGCACCACGCCGCCGGGTGCATCCGGACCGATGGCGGCGAAGAGATTGGCCTTGGTCTCCTCCGCGTCAAAGGTGCGGCGGCAGCGGGCATCGAAGCGGGACAAGTAGTCTTCGACGAAATCGATCAGCGGCAGGTTGGAATCGCGCGAGACCGTCGGAAAGGCGACCAGCTTCGCGAGCATTTCGATACTGGAAAGCGCTGCGGTTTCGGGCATGTCGATACTTTGGACTGGGGGAAAGATCAGATTATCAGTTGGCCCGTGCGGGCGAGAGATAGGCCTGCACGTGCTCGGTTCTCTGGGCCGGCGTCAGCAGGGAAACGATCACGAGCACCGGAATGTGGACCATCAGCCCCAGCAGACCTTCGTGCATGCCGAACGGTCGCCAATCGGGCTGGAAGAAGAACAGCAGCGCCGTGAACGCACCGGCAAGCAAGCCGGCGATGGCGCCAGGCGTGGTCGCGCGCGGCCAGTACAACGCCGCCAGCACCGGTGGCGCGAGCTGCGCAATGATGCCGTAGGAGGTCAACAGCAACACGACCAGGGAGACGCCTTCGGCCACTGCGAAGTAGTAGGCCAGAGCGCCGGCCGCCAGCACCAGCCACCGGATGAGCTGACGCTGCCTCTGCTCGTCGATCTCGACGAAGGGCCGGACACCGTCTTCGACCGCCACGGACGCCGTTGCGTGCAGCAGCGCGTCGCCGGTCGACATCGAGGCCGACAAGGCACCGGCGCAGAACAGGCCGACGACGATCAATGGCAGATCGACGTTCAGGATCAGGTACGGCAGGATGAAGTCCGGGCGCTCGAGCTGGTCGACGAACAGCACGCCGGCGAAGCCGATCAGGAACACCGGCAGGAGAAACAGCTGGAAGGTCGGAAACCAGACGACGGTGCGCTGGATGATGCGTTCGTCGCGCGCGGTGAAGGCCTTCATGAACAGATGCGGCCACATCGTCAGTCCGATGGCGCTGATCAGGATGGCGCTGGTGTATCCGCCCCAGGTCCAGGGCTCACCGCTGGCGGTCAGACCCGGAGCCGCCAGCAGCTCGGGACGCTCCGCCAGGATGGATTCAAACATCGGGCCGATGCCGCCGTAGAGCGAATACGGCAGATACAGGCCCAGTGCCCAGGCAATGACGATCATGAACGCGCCCTGCAGGGTATTCGTCCATCCGACCGCCGAGACCCCGCTGACCAGGACATAGACCAGCACGATGCCGTAGGCAACGGCCGCGCCGGCCCAGAGCGGGATGCGGCCGTCGGTGACCGCCTCGATGACGATCCCCGCGCCGCGCATCTGCAGCGTGATGTAGGGAACGAGCGCCGCGATCGAGATCAGCACGATCACGACCGACAGCAGGCGCGAAGGAAAGCGCCCGGTCAGGAATTGCCCTTGCGTCACGTGCCCCAGCCGCCTGCCCACTCGCGCGACTTTCGGACCGACGAAGTACCACGGCAGCATCCCAAGCACGCCGTAGGAGAGGATATAGAACGCGGCCGCACCGCGGGAATAGGCCCAGCCCGGCCCGCCAAGAAACGCAAAGGCGGAGAACACGGTCGCGCCGGTCACGAAATACATCACGACGAAACCGAAATTGCGGTCGCCCGCGACGAAGCCCGTGACCGTGGCCGAGGTCCCGCGACCCGCCCGCAGACCGACATACAGGGTCAGGGCCAGATACGCGGCAATCATCGCCGTGATGACGATCCAGTCGGCCATCAAGAGTCCTTCCGATCGCGCTCGCCGTGATCGAGCAGCAACAGCATCACGAAGCCGAGCAAGATCCAGCCGACCGGCCAGGCAAGAGACAGGGGCAAGCCAAGAACGAACGGTTCGGCGGCCCCAAACCAGCTGGCCACCGGCCAGGTCACGGCGAGCAGATAGAAGATAGAGAACACCGCCACGGCTCGGCGGATCCAGGAACGTCGCATGGCATTTTCCTTGGAACCAGCCAAGGCATTATGCGACAGCTCAACCGATCGGCTGAACCTTCAGGACAAGGGGTGAAATCTGGTCTTGCGTCAACCTGCTCCGAATTTCGCGTTCCAGCCACGGAACGCGATTGGTTTCAGAAGAAGTGATCTGGCTGCACCGATGGGCTCTGCCAGCGGGCAAGTCTTCACCAGGAAGCGGCGTACCGGGCACGTTTTTGTGCCGCGACACGCCGCGTGGAATCTTCACTTGCCAGTGATCGCTGAGTTCCGACTACATTGCAGACGGGACCAGTCGAGACCCGGTCAGGCTGCCGCTGTAGGCACAGACCTCTGTTCCCTGCAGCGTAAGAGTGGAGTTGAAGGTGCCAGCCAGTTCGTTGGGGTTGTCGAGCTCGCCGATCCCGCTTACCTCGAGGAGGTTCGGGCCCAGGAATCCGAAGAAGCTGATGGCATAGCGATCCCCCGGCAAACGACTGGCCTCGCCGACCTGGGTGCCGCCCGCCGGGTCCACGTTCACGACGGTCCCGTCCCGAGCGACCGAGGCGAGATTGGCGAAGGTGAAGCCTTCTGGGGGGCATCCGGGGGTAGTGTCCTCGACCGTGCCTGTGATCAGCCAGGTGCCCGCGACCTGGGGCACGGCGGCATTCGCAGCGCTCAGCCCGCCGGCTGCAATAACAAGGAGGATCATGCAGTAGTGAGTTAGTCTCTTCATTGAGTCGTACTCCTGAGTGGTAGTGTCGTTGAGGTCCCGTAGCCGAACGTCGGTCCCTGGTGCCACACGATCCCGGAAGCCCGGATTTCGGGCTTTGTCATTCTCTGAATCTTTCTGAATTCTCTTGAATTCCGCGAGTTATGAAGTCAGCTGAAGGCCCGACCGAGGTCATTTTCGAGTTTCGCGGATTCCGGCTGGAGCCCCGCCAGCGCCGCCTTACAGCCCCCGACGGGCGGCGGATCCGGCTGCGAGATCGCGTCTTCGACACGCTGTGCCTGCTGGTGCGCCGGGCAGGCGAGCCGGTCTCCAAGGCGGAGTTGCTGGAGACCGTATGGCCGGGTGCCGTGGTGGAGGAGAACAACCTCAACCAGGCCATCTCGACCCTGAGGCGCAAGCTCGGGGACGATCGCAAGAATCCGGCGTTCATCGCCACGATCACCGGCCAGGGCTATCAGTTCGTGGCCAACGTAAGCCGATTGACCGCCGACGACCCCGGTGTGCACGAAGCATCGGCGGAGGGAGCAGCGGCGCCGTCGCGACGCGGCCTGCCGATCTGGCAGCTTGGGCTTGCCGCCGCGGTCGCCGTTGTCGGCCTGGCGGTCTACCTGGTGATCGATCGCGCCGTGCATGCCCCGGCGATCCGCATGGATGAGGCACGCCTGGTCACACCGTTTCCTGGCTCGCATCGGGCGCCCACGCTGTCGCCGGACGGTACGCTGATGGCCTACGTCAGCGACCGCTCGGGCACGGAGCAGATCTGGGTCCAGGGCCTGCCGGACGGTAACCCGGTGCAGATCACCGACGGCCACCTGCCTGCAACCGCGCCGAGCTGGTCTCCGATCGAGAATGCCATCCTGTTTCAGCGGGTGACGTCGGAAGGCCGCGAGGGCATCTGGCTGACGGATGCCGTGGGCTCCGCTGCACCCAGGCTGGTCGTCAAAAACGGCCGAGATCCGCGCTACGCCCCCGACGGCCGTTCGTATGTGTTCACGCGGGACTTGAAAGAGGTGCATGTCGCCACGCTCGGCGAATCCGGGAGCAGACCACTGGAAGGGGCGCCCGTAACCAAAGGATTCGCGGAACCGATGCCGGCGCTGAATGCTGCGGGCGATATCGCATTCGTCCTTGCGGAAGAGGGTCCCAGCGGGAATCTGTGGGTCTATCGGGCCGACGACGGCAGCTTCCACCAGCTGACCCGATCCCGGGCCGAATTCCCCGGCATACGCGCTCGCGCGCCGGTCTGGCTGCCGGACGGCCGGTCGATCGTGCACGTCGCGGCGCCGGAAGACCCGAGCAACCAGCATCTCTGGCTGACCGATTCGCAGACTGGCCGAATGACACGGCTTTCCACCGGGGTGGGCAACTACGACCAGCCCGCGATTTCGCGCGACGGTCGCCGACTCGTCTATTCGCATACCCGCCCCGTGTGGCGGCTGGTCGCGAGCGACCCGCGCACCGGAGCGGAGCGGGTCATCCACGAGAGCCGCAGCATGATCGTCCTGCCGGTGGTCTCGCCGGACGGGCAGTCGATTGCCTGGTTCGGGGAAAACGTCTACACGATATTCCAGGAAGGCGGCGATCCCGTGCGCCGCACCTTCGCCTCTCCGGGAGCCGCCACGCTGCCGGCCTGGTCGCGGGATGGTTCGGCGATCTACTATTACCAGGACCGGTCTCTCCATCGCGTCGAGGTCGAGACGGGGCACGCCGAACGCGTGCTCGAGGACTTCCACTGGTCGTCGAAGAACTGGCTGGCCATCCACGGCGACAAGGTGGCATACCAGCAGCGCGGATTCCTGCCGCGCAGCGGTCACCTCGTCATCCGTGACCTGGCATCGGGCAGCGTGCGCGACCTGGACGAGGAAGTGCTGGCAACGGACTGGTCAAGGGACGGAAGTACGCTGCTCGCGCGGCGGAAGGTCGATTCCGCCATCGTGACCTGCGCGGCGCCCGACTTCCGCTGCGAACCCGTGCTGGACGGCGACGAACCGGTGGGCGGCGCGATCCCCCGCTGGTCGGCCGACGAGAGTCAGATCTATTTTCGGCGCGCCCGCCAGGACAAGGCCGGGTACGCGGAAATCTGGGCGATCCCCAGCGCGGGCGGTGAGGCCCGCGCCATGATCGAGGTTGGTCCCTATGCGCGGGCCGAAATGCTCTTCGGTGTCACTGCCGACGACGAGATCGTCTGGCCCGAATACGACACGGAGGGAATTTCGGAGATCTGGATGGTGGATCTGGCCGAGCCCTCGGGCCGGGATCGCTCGGACTGAATCGCGCAAATCACCAACGCTCCGGGCCGTTCAGCCGCCTTGGATTTTCAGACTCCGATACCCGTCGAGGACAAAGGCTGAAATCTCGCCGTCGGCGTCGCGCTCGAACTCGAGCGTTGCGCCCAGGTCGCCGTCCTCGCGTTGGTAGCGGAACCGATCGCCCTCGATGTGCTTGAACGACATGGTGTCGCCCGGCGCATCGCTGTAGAGATTGACGAGTTCCAGCGAACCGGCGGCCGTCGGCAGCACGTAGGCGCCATCGGGCAGGGTTGGCCAGCGGTATTCACCTTCGTATTCCATCAACTCCCGAATCGCGTTGTCTTCCTCGGCTTCGGTCTCCGCGTTCGCCTCGGCGGCGACTGCTTCGAGTCCCGGCGCGGTCAGACCGTGTACGGCCGCGACCAGGGCGCCGGGCGCGACGTCGTTGACGTTGACCATGGCGGTGACCGCGACCTCACCACGCGTGTCCAGTGCAAGGAACGACCGGTGCCCGAGGCAATAGCCGCCGTGACCGACGACCGCCGTATCACCCAACTTCGTGTGTGAAAAGCCCAGCCCGAAAATGCGGCTTTCCGGATCGCCGGGGTCCATCCAGTGCACGCGATGCATATTGCGCAGCGTGACCCGTTCGAGCACCTCCGGCTCGCCGGTCTCCAGCAGCCGGAACTGCCAGGCCGCGAATCGGGCCAGGTCGCGGACCGAAGCCCTCAAACCGGCAGCCGGGGCGAGACCCTCGAGCGTGTACGGCGTCACGGCCGAGCGCACGCCGCGCGCGTCGTGATCGGTATAGCCGATGGCATAGAGCCCGTCGTCTTCCATGGGCAGGTCGGTCCGCATGGTTTCGAGGCCCAGCGGAGAGAAGATTTCTCCGCTGATGTAGTCGGAGAAACTCCGGCCGGAGACCGTCGAAATCACCTTGCCGAGCAGCGACATGCCGATATTCGAGTACTGGTAGTTGGTCAACGGCGTATACAGGCGCCCGAGCGTGTTGACCCGCGCCTCGAGCTCGGCCTCGTCGGGAAACTCGAGCGTGTTCCAGTACGTGCCCACCCCTTCGCGCGGGAGTCCCGCCGAGTGGCTCAGCAATGCGCGAATCGTGATGGGCTCGTCGATCACGCCGTCGCCGGAGGCGGGGCGAAAGTCGGGCAGATATTCCGAAAGCTCGGCGTCGAGGTCGACGCGGCCGTCTTCGACCAGCGACATGACGCCAATCGACGTGAACAGCTTGGAAATCGAGCAGATGCTGAACGTGGTCCCGGGCTCGGCGTTGCGGCCGGTTTCGAGATTGGCCGTGCCGTAGGCGTACTCCCAGGCGATTTCCTGGCCATCAACAACGGCTACGGTGCCCGCCGGCACCATCTCGCTGATCATCTTCTGGTCGAACCAGGCTTCGGCGGCGCGAAATCGTGCCTGCTGTTCGAGTGTGGCCGGCATATCAGCGACTACGCTCAGAGATGTGGCGAGCCCGAGCAGGGTCAGTATGGCGGGTGTCTTCATCAACGATTCCTTGAAGTCCTGAGAGTCAACGCATAGTAAGCGAACTCTGGAGGCATCGACCCCGCAGCGCAAGCTTGGCATGCTTGTGGATGTTCACGCGGACCTCCTGGATGGACCTATTGGTTTCAGCATCCATCAGTCTGTCTCGGACGGTCCGCTTGGTCAACCTGCTGAGAGATCACACCTGACCCCCTGTTTCTCCTTTTTTCGGAATCCTGCACGCTTTGATCTCGGAAGGGGCGTCTATTCGTGTCCGCGCTGTTATCAGATTCGCGGTTAATCGCAAGTGGATACCCGGGCGGGCGCAATCGACACAAGCTCATGCGCTTGAAGAACTTGACTGAAGTCTGACTCCCAGTCACGCGCCAGCCACTCTGGCGTTGGCTTTCCTGCAACCGAGACAATGTATCCAAAGGAACCAGCATCGGGGACGTTCAGGCCCGCCATCTCCGCGAGCTCTGCCAAACTGAATCCTGTGGCCCATATCATTTCCCGGTCGCAAAGCGAGAATGCAGAGCCGGGCTCTCCGGTTGTAATGCCACGATAAACCCCCTCAACGTCCGCCGGTCTGACCAGGTCGCGGATGCTGCGAAATATATCAGCGAGCTCAATCGCCTGAGCCGCCTCGGGCCACGCCGGATGCGACTGCGGGTTGCTGTACTGATACGTTCGGTACACCTCGCCGTCGTGCAGTTCGACCGTAATAGCCCATCCATCCAGGGTGAGTATGCCGTCATCCGGGAGCTCCGTCGAATCGGGCAAATCCCAGAGTCCGGATTTCTCGGCCGCTCTGAGTTTCTCTCTCCAATTCGGCTGCTCCGCGAACAGAGTGCGGCATGCTTCCATGGTTCCTGTATTGAAGAATTTCTCGCAGCTGCCGCTGTAATAGAAAAGTATCAGGTCGTGAAACGATTCTCCGGGCGCGTCGTCATCTCTAGGTTGCGAGGGCCAGTACAGTACGAGCTCTCCGAAGACACCGGTCTCGTCCTCCACGACCCGGTACAAGGACTGCGGATATCCGATCCCTCCACCAATCCAGACGCGTATCTCTCGGGTTCCGCCAGGCAATTCCGTTGTCCGAAGTGGAGCCAGCCCAACCGAGGCAACGACGGCATCGAAGTGAGGAAAGTAAACCTTCGGCCACGTGGCATCGGGAACGCCCGCTTGGGTGTCTTCGATTATTTCTGAAGTTTGTTCGGCGTCAATTGGGCTCGCCAGAATGGCCGCAGTCCACGCCAAAGCCCGAATAACGCGAGGTGAAATTCTCGGGAAAGCAGCCACGCTAACCCAATGGATTCGCCAAGATGCGAATTCTAGTTTTTTCCATTTGCGTCTCGCGAAATCTTGATGACCATGGGACGGTGTCAATCGAATCAAGGAAAAATTTCTCTTAGGTTATGCCTGTCCAGATTTTCATTATTTTCATTCGCAAGTTCTTCCCGTGTCTCGGGGGCGATTTGACGAAATTTCTGAACTCTAGCAGTTGCGACCTGGCAGGTCTTGCCTCCTCGGTGGAGGCGCTGCGGTAGATCCTCCCTCGTTCTCGGGAGCGCCATGCAGGGGACGTCTTATCGGCGCGCTCAGGGCGGATCGGCGGCCAGCGAGGCGAGCATTTCGGCCCGACGTTCCTCGATTGTCCGCAGCGCGGCCTGGAAGCGCGGATCGTCTCGGTAGCCGTCCCACCACGGAGCGAGCGCCAGCAGTTCCAGCTCCAGGTAGCCCTCGGCCACGGCCTGCTGCACGCCCTCGATCACGTCGTCCCTTCGCCCTTCCACGGCTGCCAGCTGCGCGGAAACGAGGGCCTCCATGTAGGGAAACTCCCCCAGGAGACCGAGCCTGGCGTAGCGTCCCGCCACGAATCGACGCAGTACTGCCTGCATCTCGCCCTCGACCTCCGCGTCGCCGGCCTGTCGGGCGGCCCAGAGCGTTGCGAGGGCGAGGCTCTGGGCAATCCATGCGCTCGGCCCCGGATTCTGCAGATCGACGTCTTCCGTCAGCGCGCGGCAGGTGTCGAGCGCCTCCTGCCACGTCGCCGCGAGAGCGAGCGCCAGGCAGAGATCGTGGCGCATGGCGAGATCATCGGGGGAGGCATCGCGGTTGGCCCGCGCCGCCTCCAGGAGCCTCCCACGCCGTTGGTCGACGAGGTACCAATCCAGGGGCTGGCGCTCGCGCGGCGCGCGGTCCAGCCCTCGCGCCCACCAGGCTTCCGCGGTCGCCAGATCGCCGAGCTGACGATAGGATTCGGCGACGCTGAAGTAGGGAGTTGGCGATGCGGAGTCGACCCGGGTCTGGGCGACCCGCGCCCGGATCGCTTCGTCGATCCGCCCGAGGACGGCCTGGATTCGCGCCAGGTTCTGCCACGGCAGGGCTGCGTCCGGATCCAGATCGGTCGACTCGCGCGCCACTGCCAGGGCCTCGTCCGCGCGCCCGAGGCTGGCGAGATGGATGCCGTAGCTGCCGCGGACGAACTCGTTGCGCGGGTCCAGTTCGAAGGCCGCGCGGATCTGCTCGGCCGCCTCGTTCTCGTCCGTGCTGTAGTAGGTGAGCCAGGAGCGTACGCTCGCGGCACTGGGATTCAACTGGACGGCGCGCCGCAGGGAATCGGCCGCCTCCGCATGGTTCTGCATCGCGATATGGAACTGCCCCCGAGCCGCCCAGGCCAGAGCCAGCTCCGGATCGAGATCCAGCGCGCGCTCGATCGACTCCTTCGCGATCAGCCGCACGTCCCCGCTCGTCCGATCTCCGTAATAGGTCGAGAAGAGGTAGGCCATGGCGAGCCCGGCATGGCCCGGCGCGTAGGCCGGATCGGCCGCGATCGCGGCGCGGAATTCGTCGATGGCATCCTCGATCGACTGCCGCGTGCGCTCTCGCCAGAGCGAGTCCCCGCGCACGAAGTGCTCGTAGGCCGCCACGCTGGTGCGCTCGCTCGCTGGCAGGGGTGCTCCGCTCGCGCCCTGGTCCGGCCGCACCATGCCGACCACCGCCGCCGAGATCTCGTCCTGGATCGCGAAGATATCCCCGACCGGCCGGTCGAAGGTATCGGACCAGAGATGGGTCTCGTCGCCCACGCGGATGAGTTGGGCGATGATCCGCAGCCGGTCGCCGGCGCGCTGCACCGAGCCCTCGAGGACCGCGTCCACCCCGAGTGCGTCCCCGATGGCCGAGATTGTGACCTGCTGGCCACGGAAGGAGAAGGAAGACGTGCGCGCGGCAACCTGCAGGTCCGGGACCTGCGCCAGCATGTGGAGGATCGCGTCGGCCAGGCCTACAGCAAGGTGCTCCTGGTCCTGCTGCTCGCTGAAGTCGCCGAAGGGCAGGACCGCAATCGAGTCCACGTCCGTCGCGCGGCTGATCGCCCGCTGGGGCCGGTCCGACGATACCGCTTCGTCTCCGGAGCGCAGCGTATCCCAGGCCAGGAAACCGATGACGGGCAACACCAGCAGCGTGAGCGCGATGTTGAGCTTCCTGCCACTGACTAAGGCGGGGGTGCCGCGCTCATCGAGCTCGCGCTGTGTCGCGAGACCGTCGGGCGTGACCTGGAAGACCCAGGCGAGCACGAGCACCGGCAGAAAGCCCAGCGCGAGGATGATTGCGACCAGCGTGAGCGACCACTCTGGCAGTTGCGCGACGCCGAACAGGACATCGGCGACCTGCAGGATCAGCCAGGCGAGCACGGCATAGAGCGCCGCTACACGGAACACGTTTCGCCGTTTCAGTTCTGCAAGGATCTTCAATGCTGGTTCGTCCGCATCTGTCGGTTTCGGCCGGGCGCTCGCGCACATACGCTGCGCCGAGGACGACGACATCGCGTATCAGGAAGTATAAGCATGCTATTGCCTGTTTTCCACCGAGATCCGGAGCCGTTCCACGCCAATGACCACGGGGCGACCTCCAGGATCGCTTGATCGACGTAATCGCCCAGCCAGCGTCAACCACTACGACCATTCTCGAGTCGGAACATGGATGGAAAGTCGAGGACCCGGGGAATTATTGGTTGTCTTAGATCTGGACGACCACATTGCCCGTCTTGTGTCCGGTATCGACATGGTCGTGTGCGGCCACGATCTGCTCCAGCGGATAGACCCGATCGATCACAGGTTTCATGTGGCCTGCTCTGAGAAGACTTGTGATCGTGTCCAGATAACCCTTGCTCTCCGCTGCGACCCCACAGATCAGACGCCGATTCCAGAGCGCCGACACGTTGGTCATAAGATCGGTATTGACGGCAATGAGCCGACCCTCCGGGGTCAGCAATTGGTCGCATTGCTTGAGCGATAGATTGCCGACCATGTCCATCACGAAGTCGAACGGCCCGCCGGCGTCTTCGATGCGTTCCTGGGTGTAATCGATCACTCGGTCCGCCCCAAGCGATGTCACCAGCTCGGCATTGGCCGTGCTGCAAACGGCTGTCACGTCGGCCCCCAGATGCTTCGCCAATTGAACGGAGGCCACACCGACGGAACCGGATGCGCCATTGATCAGGATTCGGTGGTCCGCGCTCAGGCCGGACTTTTCTCTCAGAAAATGAATCGCCGTCTGCCCGCCGAACACCGAAGCCACCGCAGCCAGATGATCGACTTCATCGGGCAACGCAGCGATGGCTGCACGATCCGGCAGGCAGAGATACTCCGCATGCGCACCGAAGTGCATGCCCGAAGCCCCATAGACCCGGTCACCGAGTTTGAAATCGATCACCTGCTCGCCCACCGCTTCCACTTCACCAGAGAAGCTCATCCCGGGAATGGACCGGCGCGGCGCGAAGACACCGAACGCCAGACGCGTCAGCAACTTGAACCCAGTCGGGACCCGCATGCCACGGAGCCGCGCATCGCCCGTCGTGACCGCGCTCGCACAAACGCGGATCAGCAGTTCGTTCTTGCCCGGCACCGGCTTCTCGACCTCGACAAGCTTCAAGACATCGGCCGCCGCCCCATAACCTGTCCATGCCACCGCTTTCATCTACTGTTTTGCTCCTTGCTCCAATACACGATTCGTTCCTGGTGTCGCGGAACACGGGGTCTGGTTTATTGCTTCTCTGGAGTCAATGCACGAAACAAGGCCCCTTTACCTGTTCGTGCAGAAACCAAGCCTCAGCATCCCGCGAAGGCGCCCTTGCGCACTTGCGCCCAGGCATGCTTTTTCAGAGGTGTCCTAACGCGCCACGCTGCATCACTTCCTGCCCTCCGCGCCCGCTCGGTTTTCCGCACGGAAGTGACGAGGCACTGCCTCGATGTCGCGGCTCTCGTGCGATACGACTCGGTTGCGCCCGCTTTCCTTCGCGCGATAGAGCGCCTGGTCCGCGTGGACCAGCGTTTGCTCCACGGCCTCATCTCGCTCCAGTTCGTACACTCCGACACTGATGGTGAAGCGCACAGGCTCTTCGCTCTCGCTAGAGAAGTTGCCGCGCTCGACCTCCGCCCGCAGCCGCTCCGCAATGTCGCAGGCTTCTTCGCACGAAGTACCAAAGAGCACGATCACGAACTCCTCGCCCCCGATGCGGGCGATGAGCCGGTCATCGCGATCCATGGCGCTCAGCAGACCACCGAACTGTCGCAGCACGTAATCCCCCATGGCGTGTCCAAGGCGATCGTTTATTTCCTTGAAGTGATCGATATCGATCGCCAGCACGCTGGTTCCGACCGCGTCGGCGGCTCCGGACCGGACCGATTTGCCATAAGCGCGAAGCGCATCGAAAAAGCCACGGCGGTTCAGCAGGCCGGTCAGCCAGTCTTTCCTTGAGAGGTCAGCATTTCGCGCTGCGAGCATTGCGAACTGCAGCGCCAAGCACCCGACCGCGAGCGCCAACATGAACAGCAGCGATGCGATGCTGAAGATCGAACGGTGGTAATCGAGCGATTGCCGCGCCGTGATTGGCAGCAGATCGGCGATACTGGCGTAGGACCAGACGTACACGACAATGTAAACCACGATGACATATCGCAAGCGCCTGTAGATTTGTTCAACCTCTTCTCTCGGAGGCCTGGCAAGGACGTGCTGCAACGCCAGGAGAAACAGCACCTGTCCGGTGACCGTGCACAACACGCGGTATCGGGCGTTGGGCCAGATGAACTCCCAGACGGTCAGGCTGGTGATGGGAAACGCCAGAAGCAGGACGAGCATCCATATCCTGACCGGTTGCCGACTGAACTTCCAGAAGCCGATCAGAAAGAAAAGCGAAGATACGCCGAGCGTGAGATGGTTTAGGACGGTGCGCGGCCGATCCCAACCCTCCGGCAGTTCGAATGGAAAGACGATCAGCGAGGCGCCGTTCAGCAGAAAGCCCGTGGCCCACCACTTGGCGTCGCCAGCATCCACGTGCCGCGTCCCAAGGTACAGCAGCAGACACCCGAGCATCACCTGCATGATGCCGCGTGCAAGGGCAAGGGTCGTGATGTCGACAGCGAAGCCGCTGATGCCGCCCATGCTTCTCTCCTGATCCGTGGACGTACCGCGAAACACCCAGCAGCGGGGCGTTCAGTCAGTATATGCACCCGACTTGGCGATTTCCAGCAGGGTCAATGCTGTCAGGCCTTGTCTTGTGCATCCAGCGGTTCACGAGCGATGTCGAGCGTGGTGAACAGGTGCTGGTCGAGCAGCGCGTCCCGGAAGGTCCGGTTGAAGCGCTTGATGCAGGCGTTGTGGTTCGGCCTGCCCGGCTGGATGTGCCGGATCGCCATGCCGGTCTCTCCGGCCCGGAAAGGACCCTGGACCGGTCTCCCGGTCAGCGTTTCAGGGCGACTTGTTCAGGCTGACCCAGCGTGCCCCAGCCACCCCCGCTGAGGTAGATCTCACGCTGACGCTTGACCTGCCTTGCATTGCGCGCCATCAGTTCGTCGTATTCGGGCCGTGAGGACAGAAGGCGGAAGAGCGGGTCGACATGCAGGCCGGCCCGGGAGTCACCGTTGGAAAGCCAGAAATCTGCGCGATCCACTGCCTCGGCCGGAGGTCGGTCAAGAATCGTCAGTAACACCACGTTATACAAAGTGCAGGGGCACAGGTAACTGGCCTTGATCCATTCGTCGAGACTGGTCCGACATTTCTCCATCATGCGCTCAGCTGGCTCATCCCGGCCGACTCTGCGCAGGCTGTTGATGAGGAAAGGCTGACACTGCTCCCGCCATGCAAAGCCACGGGAATCGAGATGTTCGACTTCACGAGCCAAGAAGTCCCGCAGCTTGTCTTCACTGTCCTCGCCAGTGTGCACAGCGTAGAGTTCACGGCCGTGCTGGGACCAGTGCTCATCGCCCTCCAACTGCTCCATGACTATGGCTTCGGCACGCTCGAAGTCCTCCTCGTGAAGGGCCGCATTGAACTGGATGTGAGGGTCGCTGGAAGCGGCCGCCTGCTGATACAGGCCCAGATGGATGAACAGTTGCTCTTGCCAGGGGGGAAACCGGCGGTCGTCCGGATTGGCCTCCATGGCGCGCTCCGCAAGCAGCGTCGCTTCGCCGTACCGGCCGTGGGACGTCAAGTTGACGATCGCCGCGAAGTAAGCTTCCGGGTGATCGGGATGCAGTTCAAACATGCGCTCGATAACCCGATCGGCGTCCTTCGGGCGCCAGAAATTACGGTATGCGGCGGCGAGATCCGAAGCAATCTCGAGGCTCATGGGATCCAGCGCGTATGCCTTTTCCCGGTCGGCGAGCATATCGAGGAAGCGCTGTTCGCGGCTGGCGATCTCGGCGCGCCAAGTGTAGGCGAGGGCGTAGTTGGGATTCAGCTGCAGAGCGCGGTCAAAGGCCAGCTCCGCTTCCTCATAGCGCCTCCGACGCAGGTCATGGAGACCCCGGATGGCAATTGCCTCTGGTAGACCGGGGGCGAATTCAAGCGCCCGCTGCAGCAGCGGCTCGACAGCCGCGTCGATCTCCTCGCGCTCGAATTCCTCGCCACGCGTGTCGAGCTCCTCGGAAACCAGCCAGCTGTGCGCCAGCGCGGCATGGGCCGGCGCGTAGTCTGGGTCCAGCGCGATGGCCTTCTCGAACTGCGCCCGGGCCGCCGCAACGTCCTCTGGCGTTCGGAGCCCCATACGCTCCCGGCCGATGAGGAAGGCGCTGTAAGCATCCATGTCGGCTGCGCGCTCGGCATAAAGCACGCGCCTGTCCTCGCCGAGGAGGGTGATCTTCAACTGCGCTACGACCGTGGCCGCGATGTCGTCCTGGATGGCGAAAACATCGTCCAGCGTTCGGTCGTAGGTCTCTGACCAGAGGTGCATATCGGAACGGGCGTCGATCAACTGCGCCGTGATGCGTACCTTGTCACCGGCCTTGCGCACTGAGCCTTCGAGGATGTGGGCGACGTTCAATTCCTCGGCAACCTGCGCCAGCTTGATGTCCTTGCCCTTGTATGAGAATGCCGAGGTCCGCGAGATCACACGCAGCTCGGGAATCTTCGCGAGCAGGTTCAGTAGTTCTTCGGCAATGCCGTCCGACAGATACTCTTGGTCACCGCCCTGCGACATGTCATCAAAGGCCAGCACCGCGATCGATCTGTCGTCATCCGGGGCGATCACAGCCTCGCTTCGGCCTGCCTGCCGCACCTCCTCGACCGCGGCGACCTCGGCCACGTCCGAGGCCGCGTCCCGCTGCGGGTCCAGCACGTACCTGTCAAAGGCAAAAGAGGCCAGCGCGAGGGCAAGCACTACCGTGATCGCTCGATCGATTTTCTTGCCGGTATGCGGCGTGCTCGATTCACTGCGATCGCTGTCCTGCTCGCGCTTCAGGCCCTCGGGCGTCAGTTCATAAGCCCAGGCGAAAAACAGTGCCATAGGGACTCCCAGCAACAACAGCGCGATGACGAACGTGACGGTCCACTCCGGCAGACCAAGGCGCGGAAAGACCGTATCGCTGACCTCGATCAGCAGCCATGCGACCACCGCATACGCGGCAGCCACACGGAACACGTGACGGCGCTTCAATTCAGCGAATAACGACACCGTTGTCTTTCTCTCCCTCAGGCCTTCCCTGATGCTGTGGGATGGGGGCGGATTTGTCGACCCTGCCGACGCCTGCCCAGTGTACCCCACCACCCGTTCAGCACCTGTCAGCGCGTGACTGAGTCGACAGTGCAGCTCAGTGCAGCAAACGCTCGGGCGATCGAGACGGTGCCCGAATTTCCGGCCACAGGCCAGGCAAGTCCTTGCTGGCCAGATGGCGAAGTATCCGCTCGATGACCAGCGTGTCTTCGATGCTGGCGATGACCTTGACCGAGCCCTCGCAGCTCGGGCAGATTTCGACGCGCAGTCACGTGAGAATAGCGAAGACGGCCGCTTCTATGAACGATCCGCCGCCTCGCCGAATGCTTCCGCGATCGCCGCCCCGCTGGCATCGCGCAGGGCTGCACACAGCCTCGCGCTCTCGACCGCCTGTGCAAGGCCGCGCTCGTAGCCCGGCAGGTCGTCGGCGTTGGATTCGATGAACGACTCCCACTCGTCCGCGCGATCCATCGCGCACAGCCCGCGGCCAAAGCCTGGTACCACGTTCGCACGGAACGTCTCGGGGATCATCCCGATCACGTCGTCATAGTTGGCGCGGATCCATTCATGGGTGAGTTCGGTCGTCGCCGCACGGCCCATCTGCCGGTTCACGATGCGAAGCACTTCGGCGCCGTCGAAGTCGCCCGCCAGCACGGCGTCCTGCAGCTTCCGGACCACGGCGGGATCCTCGACGCGCGCGAGCGCGCCGGCCGCCGCGGCGCGAAACGCCGGGTCGTCCGACGATTTCGCCTGCTCCAGCAGGAGATCGAAGAACGGCTCGCCCAGATCCTGCACGCCGACCGACAGCGCGGTCTCGAGTTCGCTCGCCGGGACCGCATCCGGATCGGGTTCGCCTTCGAGACCAATGCGCGCTGCTGCTGTTTCCGCGAGCGGCACGCGCATGTCCGGGTCGCGGGCGATGACGATGAGGAAGCGAAGCAGGCGGCTTCTCAGGAGCTGCTCGCCGGCTCCCGCGACATCACCGAGGTTTGCGTACACCGGTCGCACGAGGGCCTGGTAGCCGGCGAATACCGGGTCGAGCTGCGAGTAATCGACGACGGCGGCCAGGTTCTCGAAATACGTGGTGACACTGTCGACGACGTCCCAGGCCTCGTGGCCGAGCAGCATGCCCATGCCGTCGACATAGGTCTCGGCCGATACCTCGCCGGCCCGCAGCGCGGCGTCGAGGCTGTCGGCCAGCACGAGCGCCTCGCTTGCTGTGAGCCCTGTCGCCGTATCGATCAGCGACTGCCAGCCGACCTGGTCCATCGCGAAGCGATAGTAGCCGGCGCCGTCCGCGTTCGGGTGCACCCAGTTCGGGCAGGTCGCCGCCTCGAGGGCGATGCGCTGCGTTTTCGCATCGACCAACGAGCACTGGCTTTGCACACTGCCACCGGCAGCGTAACGGACGCACATCGGGATCTGCCACTGCGCCAAGTCCGGTTCGATCGACGAACCGAGCGGGGCGTAACGTTCCTGGCTGACGATCAGTTCGGGTGCCGAATCGTCCTCGCAGTCGACGCGCGCCGTGACGAGCGGCACGCCGGCCTGCTGAATGTACGTCATGAACGCACCTTCGATCTCGGCGCGGTCGGAGCCTTCCACGAGCGCCGCGATGAAATCTTCCGCCGTCGCCGTCTGGTCGGTGTGCCGGGATATGTGTAGCTGCACGCCCTTCCGGAAATCTTCCTCGCCCACATAGCGCTCGAGCATCGCGAGCAAGCCGCCGCCTTTCTGGTAGGTGATGCTGTCGAACGCGTCCGCAATCTCGTTCGAGTGATCGACAGGCTCACGAATCTGCCGCGCCGCGGCCAGCGAGTCGGCGCCCATGGCGCTCAACGCACCCTTCATTGTCTCGCGGTCAAACTCGCCGCTGGGCCAGTAGCGGTCGGCCGTCGTGTACATCATCCAGGTCGTGAACGACTCGTTGAGCCAGATGTCGTTCCACCACTCGGGCGTTACGAGGTTGCCGAACCACATATGCGCGAGTTCATGGGCGTGCACGTAGGTATAGGCGCGGCGCTGCTCGAGGGGTGAGCTCTCATCCATGAGCATCAGGTACTCGTCGTAGACGATTGCGCCGATGTTCTCCATCGCGCCGCCGAAACTTTCGGGTACGGCGATCAGGTCCAGCTTCTGGTACGGGTATGGCGTGCCGAAATATTCCTCGAGCACGGTAAGCAGGCCTTCCGTATGTTCCAGCGCGTACTGCATGCGCGAACCGAGCCCCTTGGACACAATTCCGCGCAGCGGCACCCCGCGGTCGCGGATCGAGTTGGGCGGAATCGTGCCGTAGTCGACGATGTCGTAGGGCCCTACGGCGAAGGCGAGCAGGTAGGTCGGCATTGGCGGCGTGGTCGCGAAGGTCCTGCGCACGAACCCGCTCTCAAGCGGCTCGATGTCCGTCTCGGGCGTTGTCGTGATCGCCACGTCGTCAGGTCGTGTCACGAGAACGAGATCGAACGGCACCTTGAATGCCGGCTCGTCGAATCCGGGGAACACCTGGCGCGCGCCGATCGGCTGCATCTGGCTCGCGATGTAGGACTCCTCGCCGCGTTCGACCTTGAAGAGCGCGTTCGTCGACGTATTGAAGTCCGCCGTGTAGACGAAGTTCAGCGTCGCGTCGCCAGCCGCGGCCGGCCGTTCGAGCGTCAGCCGAGCGACACCCGTGTCATCCACCTGGTCGTAGCTGCTCTCGATGCGCTCGCCACCTGCGTCGACCCACGCCTCGCTGACATCGAGCCCCTTGCCGTGTAGCCAGACCTGGCTTGTGTCCTCCGATAGCGTTACGTCGATCGACGTCCGTCCGGTAAACCCGCTTGCACGGGGGTCCAGGGTGATCTCGAGGCGATAGTGCTCCGGGGCGACGACGGCTTCCAGCCGGCCGACCGGTACGGTGTCGGCCGCGACGGCAGCAGCCGGTTCCGGTCCGGGTGCCTTCGAGCAGGCTGAAATCAGCAGTGAGCAAGCGACGGCGACGATCGCCATCCGCGCGATTCGAGTTCTTTTCATGCCGGACTCCGGGCGAATGTTTCGTTTACAAAATATCACGCAATCATAGATGGGCGGTGAAAAGGCTTCTGCATGCTCCGCATTACGGGCACCGACAAATGCGGACAGGCACTTCTCGACGAAGCCGCGGTGTTGACGGTGATGGCCTACGTCGACCTCAACCCGGTCCGGGCCGGTATCGCCGAGTCACCCGAGACGTCGGACTTCACCTCGGTCCAGCAGCGGATCGCTGAATGGCGGGAGCAGCAGGCGCGTACGCCGGCACATAAGGTCGCGCCAGGAAACGCTGCCAGCGAAACGGAAAGGCTTGAAAAGGCCATGGTGAAATTGCTCGGATTTCGAAGTGACGGCAACCGAACAGACCATGCGGGACTTCCCTATTCCACTGCTGACTACCTCGAGCTGGTGGACTGGTCCGGCCGGGCCATCGTCGAGGGCAAGCAGGGCTCGATCCCTGAACATCTCCCGACGATCCTGAAGCGGCTAAATATGCAGCCTGGGCAGTACCTGACCTATGTTCGGAAGCCGAGATCCGGCTTCGCCAACGCGCTCGGTGCCCTGGACAAGCTCAAGGAATATGCCCAGCACTTCGAAAAGGCGTTTCTCAAGGGCCAGACAGCCGCAGCCGCGCTGTTCTCGCCCGGGCGGTAACCAGAAAGATCCAGCCACCGCGCGAAACTGGCCTTGGTGCCAGGTTCGGCGTGTCTGGAATCTGTACTTTTCGAGGAAATCAGGCCTGACGGCCCATGAAATGCGAAAAATCGGTCGCAGCAGGCTGTTGCGCCAGCCTCGAGGGCGCCGATTTCGGCTTTCCGTCGCATCTTTGGTTATGCCTGTCCAAATTATTCTATTCCACTGCTGACTACCTCGAGCTGGTGGACTGGTCCGGCCGGGCCATCGTCGAGGGCAAGCAGGGCTCGATCC
>JAABSN010000318.1 GCA_011390385.1 Thioalkalivibrio nitratireducens
CCAGGCGGCGATAAAAGCGCCAGCCATCCGGATTGCTGAAATCGAGCACCAGGTCGCCGTCTTCGAAGCGGAAGCTGCGCGTTGCCGCCCGGCCGATCCGGTTGGGCAACTTCGCGCCCTCGATATTGTGGGTGACGGTCATGGCCTCGTAGTCGACGCTGTAGGTGCCGAAGTAGCCGATGTAAGGCCCGAAGATTTCACCCCGTTCGGCATCGCTGGTCTCGCGGTCGATCAGCGGGCGGTCGTGCTCGGTCATGATATGAAGCGACAGCTTGCCTTCCGGCGTGTAGACGAACAGGCCCGGGGCCTGGCTACCCAACCGCCCGACGTCCTCGCCATCGGGATTCCAGTCATGCAGTTCGACCCGATTCACATCATATACACCCCGACTTTTTGCGCAAGCCAACGCGTGGTCTACCAGGCGCCATTCTGAGACTGGCGGCAGGGGGGCGCCACCGAATAACGCGGGTCATTCATTACCGTCTTTGTCGACCGAATGCTCGCCCTGGCCCATGAGCCTGGACCCGAGCGAAAGGACGGCCACGATTATTGCGCCGATCACGACACCGAGAAGTCCGTCGAGTAGCAGCAGCGTGACCGTATCGAGAGGGCCGGTCAGTCTTGCCCAGCCCGCGAAGAGGTGCTCGATGGGTGGGATGTTGTGGGAGAAGATGCCGCCGCCAACCAGAAACATTGCGATGGTGCCCACGATCCCAAGGCCCTTCATCACTATCGGGGAGGCGTCGATGAGCCACTCTCCAAAGCGACCGATCCCGCCACCGCGCTGCGACAGCTTGATACCCAGATCATCGATCTTGACGATGCCGGCGACCAGTCCGTACACGCCCACAACCACGAACGCGCTGATGGCGATCAGTACGCCTAGCTGTACGCTCAGCGTTGCCGCAGCAACTGCGCCCAGCGAGATGACGATGATCTCGGCCGACAGGATGAAATCGGTGCGAATTGCACCCTTGATCTTTTTCTTTTCGAAGGCGACCAGGTCGACCTCGGGATCCCGGAATGCCTTCTTCAGCTGTTTCTTCGCCTGCTTTTCAGCTTCGGGGTGGAAGAACTTGTGGTGAATCTTGTGAGCGCCCTCGTAGCATAGAAACGCACCGCCGAGCATCAGCAGCGGTACGATCGCCCAAGGCATGAAGGCGCTGATGAGCAGCGCAGCCGGGATCAGTATGGCCTTGTTGAGTGCCGCGCCCTTGGCGACCGCCCAGATGACCGGCAGCTCACGCTTGGCCGATACACCGGTGACCTGCTCGGCGTTGACTGCCAGATCGTCACCGACCAGGGTCGCGGTCTTCCTGGCGGCGACTTTGGTCATCACAGCGACGTCATCGAGCAGGGTGGCGATATCGTCAAGAAGACTGAGTAAGCTTGCTCCGGCCATGCAATATCCCTTTCGCCATTCGGGGAATCAGTCTGTCACACCTCGGAGCGGATCGTGGCGGCTTTCACCGAAGGCTTTCGATCGGCAACCGGTTGGCCTAACCGAACGGCGGAGGAATCCGGGCAGAAAGATGCCGGCCACCTCGCCATAAGAAGCCCACGTCATCTATGCGCACCACGACCGGCGATCGAATCATTATGCGTTCCTGGGGTCCAAGCCGTGCAGGCGCAGATGTCGTTCATCCCGAACGGTGCGCTGCTTGGAGACGGTCATGAGCAAGGGCAGAGATACCCAGAATCGCGAAGGCAAGAAGAAGCCCGCCAAAAACCTGAAGGAAAAGCGCGCGGACAAGGCCGCCAAGAAGGACGGCACATACAAGCCCGGCAGCGTCAACAAGGTGCTGGCCTACTAGCGCGCACTCGGCAATGCCGAGCAGCATAAGTGCCAATCAACGCCGACGGCTTGGTCGCCCTCGAGAAAAATAGTCGCGTTACGCACTTTGCTTGGCCATGGCAGGGCAGGGGACCCCACTCGGCCGGCTTTGGCCTGCAACCAGGGTCAAACGCCGGCATGGCACAGCTTCGGTTACCGCTGGACATCGGGAAATGGGGCGCTTATTGTTCCCGGACAGGCTGGAGCCTGACCCGGACTCGGTCCAGGGATGGGGACGAATCAGCCCGCAGACTTATCCAGCTCGCAGCGGATCGATCACCTCGAGAAAGCCGAAGCGGTGGAAATCGCTGTCCCTGGTCACGATGCGGGCGATGCCATGCTCGCGCATCAGGACGGCGATATGCAGGTCATGCACCAGGTTGCCCCGTGCTTCCGGCAACTCGTCAAGACATTGCCCGAGCACGGCCGCGTGCCGCCGCGTCGGAGTCAGCACGCTCAGCCCGGGGCAGGCCAGCAGCGTCCGGATGAAGCCCCAGGCCGCCTGGCTGGTCCAGGGGTTGCGATAAACACGTGGGTGGGTTGCCGCACGCAGGAATTCGTAGCAGATGCCCCAGGTCAGAAACCACGGCGCAGCCTGTCCACGCGCACTCTCGATCAGTTCCTGGCACGGCCCATGAAATTCACTGTCGGCATCGACTTCATATGGAAAACCATATCATCAATATGGATATATTTCCAAGGTCGCTGCGATGAGTCTGTTCGCTGAACTCAAACGCAGAAAGGTCTTCCGCGTCGGCGCGGCCTACGCCGTGGCCGCATGGGCGATTGCCCAGGTCGCCGATCGGGTGCTGGCCAACACCCCCCCGGGCTGGGTCATGCAGGTGATCCTGCTGGTGCTCGCGCTCGGGTTTCCGATTGCGTTGGTCCTGGCCTAAGCCTTCGAGGTCACGCCGGATGGCGTCAAGCGAACCGAGAGCGCCGCCGAAACGGGATCGGCCATTCCCTTCGCTTCGGGGTGCTCAGTCCGGCGCTGGTCGATGCGATGCAGCACGGCGAGGGCGTCCCGTTCAGCGAGGACCGGCAGCAACGCCACGAGCGCGCTCTCGGCGACGACGTTCCCCAGCGGGCGGGCTGGCAGTGGGACATGATCTGGGACGACGGCGGCATGTACAAGGGCGGCTACTCGATTTCTGTCCTACCTCAGGGTTCGATCCGCCGCTGATAGGAATACCAGTAGAAATCACCGCTGCCGTCGCTGGCCGGCGCGGTTGAGTTGACCTTGTTGCGCCTATCAGCGCGAGAAGCTTGAATGCCTGTGCCGCGACAACAGCCGCGCGCCGGTGGCGGGAAAGCGGCTGTTCGTCACCCCGCGCAGCAACATCGGACAGGGCGTCGGCTCGCGAACAAGCCCGACAGCGGGAACTGGGCGAATCCTGTATGTTAGGAGCCCATGAAGTCCATCGTCTTTTCCCAGTACGGCAGCACGGCAGACCTGGAGTACGAGGATGTCAACCCGCCAGTTCCAGCTGACGACGAGGTGTTGGTGCGCATTCATGCGTCTTCGGTCAACGACTGGGACTGGGTGCTGCTTCGAGGCAAGTCACCGATCAACCGCCTGCTCTTTGGCTTGTTCAGGCCCAAGGTCAAGACGCTGGGCATCGACATCGCCGGAACGGTCGCGGCCGTTGGCCAGAACGTTTCCCGCTTCCAGGTCGGCGATGAGGTGTGGTGCGATGTTTCCGACAAGGGCTGGGGCGGATTCGCCGAGTGCGTCTGTGTGTCCGAGAAGGGCCTGGAGTTTAAGCCACTCTGCCTTTCATTCGCCGAGGCTGCGGCCACGCCGCAGGCGGGTGTGCTGGCCATCCAGAGCTTCCTGGACAAGATGGATGTCAGGCCCGGGCAGAGC
>JAABSN010000319.1 GCA_011390385.1 Thioalkalivibrio nitratireducens
CGGCACGCGCGGCAAACAGCATGAACGCGGCCGCGAACAGGAACGCCAGCGCCAGCAGCGCGAGCAGTCCCCACCAGACCTCGGCCTGCGGCAGGAACGGCATGTCCAGCGCCGCGCGCCGGCTCAGACCGCCGGTCGGGAACCATTGCCAGAACTGATCCGAGGCGAGGAAACCGATCATCAGGACGCCGGCGAGCATGGTCGGTACCGACCACAGGCCCAGCAGCACCACCCCCGCCTGGGTATCGAAAGCCTGCCCGCGCTGGGTTGCCGCGCGCACCCCCACTGCGATCGCGATCACGTAGATCAGCGGAATCGACAGTACATTGAGCAGCAGTGTGATCGGCAGTCGTTCGCTGATCAGGTCCATCACCGGCCGGCCGTAACGGAAGCTGATCCCGAGATCGGGGGCCTTCAGCATCGGCCAGCCGGTCAGGGCTCCGCTGTCGTCCTGCGCGAATCCCACCGGCGAAATGCTGTTCAGCCAGCGCCCGTACTGTACCGGCGCCGGCTGGTCGAGACCATACAGGCGATTGTAGTAGTCCTCGAGCGCCTTCTTCGCCTGCGGTTCGAGGTTCTGCCCCTCGACCAGGCTCAGTGCGCTGATGCCACCCGGTGCGGCGGCCATCACCACGAACACGACGACCGTGATGCCGAGCAGCGTCGGCACCATCAGCAGCAGACGCCGGAAGATGTAGGTCAGCATCGTGCCGGCGCGTCAGCGTCCGTGCCGCTGGCTTTCCGCCGGCACGTAGATCTCGATCGGGATCGCCGAGAGATTCAGACCCAGTTGGGTCTGCTGCAGGTTCCGGATCCGCCGGTCGATGAAGGCGAGTGTCTGGCGTCGCATCAGGAAGGTGTAGGGCTGGTCTTCATACAGGATCCGCTCGGCTTCGCGCCAGAGCGCCATCCGGGCCTCCTCGTCGACTTCACTGCGCGCGGCCTCGATGACCCGATCGAGTTCGGGGTTCCGGTAGTTGATGAAATTGTCACCGCCAGCGATGGTCTGGGTGGAATGGAACATCTGGAAGATGTCCGTTTCCACGCCGCTGGTCCAGGCCAGCGTGATCGCGTCGAAGTCCTTGCGGTTCAGCAGATCGAGCATCACCGACCACTCGGTGGGGCGCGGAAGCAGCTGGATGCCGGCGCGGGCGTAGATGTCGCGCAGGAACAGCACCATGCGCCGAGTATCTTCGTTGTCCTGAAAGAACACCAGGCCGAAGCTGAACGGTTCGCCCGCCTCGTTGACCAGAATGCCATCGCTGTTGCGTTCGCGGTAGCCGGCCTCGGCCAGCAGTTCCTGCGCTCGCTGCACGTCATACGGAATGGGGGTGTGTTCCGGGTCATGCTGCTGGCTGCGCGGACTGAATGGGCTCACCGCCGGTTCGGCGTAGCCGAGCATGACTTCGTCGATCACCCGCTCCAGTGCGGTCAGGTGGCTCATCGCCAGGCGCACGCGGCGATCGGCGAAACGGGTCGGCTTGCCGTCCCGCTCCTGGTTCCATGCCACGTAGGCGTAGCCTGCGGTGGGGCTCATGTATTCATAGGCATCCGCGCGTTCGCGCAGCGCCGCGTCGTCGCGCAGATCGGCGTATTCCCGCGGACGCGCCCCGTAGACGTCGATTTCGCCGTTGCGGAAGGTGGTCAGCCGGGCGCTGTCGTTCTGGATCACGCGCCATACCAGGCGGTCGAAGGACGGATTCACCGGGCCCCAGTAACGCGGATTGCGCTCGAGTTCGACGCGGCCGGAATCCGGGGTCCAGGTCAGCGGATCGGCCAGCCGGTAGGGACCGGATCCGAGCAGGATGCCGCGTGACTGGTTGAAGGTCTCGGGATCGTCGAGATAGCGGCTGTAGAAATGCTCCGGCAGTACATCCAGGCCCCCGGCGAGTTGCAGGGCGTTGAAATAGGGTTCGGCAAAGGTGAACACGACGGTCTGGTCGTCGAGCGCCTCGACGCTTTCCAGTTTCTCGAGGTACGCGCGGCTGCGCGGCGCGGCAATGCGCTCATCCATCACGAACCGGAACGTGAACGCGACATCGTGCGCGGTCAGCGGCTCGCCGTCGGAGAAACGCAGGCCCGGCCACATACGGAAGGTCAGGGTCATGCCATCGTCCGAGAATTCCCAGGACTGCGCGAGCATGCCCTGCCATTCCAGCGTGTCCGGATTGCGCTGCAGCAGCGATTCGAGTACGTAGCTCTGCACCTCGGACGCGTAGGCATCGCTGGAGACGAACGGCGTCAGCGTCGCCAGTCCGGTGGGAAACGCCCGTACCAGCCAGTCGCCCTGAGCATGGTCCGGCTGCTCGGTGGCCTGACGGGCGCGTTCGAACGCCGCCGGAAACACTTCGTCCGGACGATCGCCGCGTCCGAGTGCGAAGTCGCCGGCGGCCAGTTCACCCTGCAGCCGCTGGAGCGTGGTGCGCAGAGTGCGGAGATCCTGCGCCTGTTCGCGCATCAGGCTCTCCATGCCGGTCAGGCGATCCCATTGCCGGTCGACCTGAACCATGACCAGCAGGAGCAGGATGCCCAGTACGATCAGGCTGACGATCCATCCGAGGTGACGGCTCACAGAATCCTCCGGTTTCGCTGAATAATGCACAAAATCCGCTGGTCATGCCGGATCGGTGGTCGCACAGCGGTCACATGGGTATGATCGCAGTCGGCCGCGGGCGTTCCGATTCCGTGCGCAATCTTGAGGCGACAGGGGATCGCGCTGCAAGGGTGGGTGGCGATCGTGGCTAGACTGGAGTGCCAGACAGGATACCGATACCAACTCGAGGAGGACTCAATGGGGTTTTTGAAGGGTAAGCGCGCGCTGGTCGTTGGTGTCGCCAGCAATCGTTCCATTGCCTACGGCATCGCCGAGGCCATGCGTCGCGAGGGTGCGGAGCTGGCGTTCACTTACCAGAACGAGCGCTTGCGCGAGCGGGTGGAGAAGCTGGTGTCCGCGTTCGATTCCGACATCCTGGTCCCCTGCAATGTCGAGAGCGATCAGGAAATCGAACAGGTCTTCGAGCGGCTGGACGACTACTGGGACGGCCTCGACATTCTGGTGCACTCGGTTGCGTTCGCGCCCAAGGAACAGCTCGAGGGGGATTTCCTCGATAACATCACCCGTGATGGTTTCCGGATGGCCCATGACGTGAGTTCGTACAGCCTGGCGGCGCTGGCGAAGGCCGGGCGCGGCATGATGAAGGACCGCAACGCCTCGATCCTGACCCTGAGTTATCTCGGTGCGATGCGTGCGATGCCGAGCTACAACGTGATGGGACTGGCCAAGGCCAGTCTGGAAGCCAACGTGCGCTACCTGGCCTACACGCTGGGGCCGGAGTCCACCCGGGTCAATGCGGTTTCGGCTGGCCCGATCCGGACCCTGGCGGCGGCCGGTATCGGCGATTTCCGCCGCATTCTGGACCACGTCGAGAAGAATGCGCCGCTACGCCGCAACGTGACCATCGAGCAGGTCGGCAATGCCGGTGCGTTCCTGTGCTCGGATCTGGCCGCCGGTGTGACCGGCGAGGTGATGTATGTCGATTCCGGCTTCAATATTCTCGGTCTGGGACCGGCCGAGGTGGGGCTGGAATAGCACGCGCGCCCTGTAGGGTGCCGTGAGGCGAAGCCGAACCGCACCGTGACCATGCCGACCCCGGCCCCGGCCCCGGCCCTCGGGCTGTGGGGCCTCGAGCGGTGCCATTC
>JAABSN010000320.1 GCA_011390385.1 Thioalkalivibrio nitratireducens
TCACCGGTGACGGCCACTTCGGCAGCACCTCCCTGACCGACGAACTGCTCCGTGAGGTGCTCGCGGATCGCCTGAAGGTATGCGTCGCCCTGAAGCCCACGCTGATCCTCAGGAAGTTGGCTGCGGTCGAAGTCTGCGAGGGAAAACTGGATGTCGTGGGGAATGTCCGGCATCAGTCGGTCGTGTAGGGTTTAAAGTGGAAGGATCCTTCCAGCCCGACGATGGGAGCCCAAAGCTCGATCATGATCCGGTCGTTCACCGGGTCGTCGGGAAGTTCATCGAGGACGGCTCGCAGTTCGTCAGCCTTGCCCCGGTAGCCCATGGCCACGAACGGGATGGCAAACCTCGGCTCATGCAGCCTCTCGCACCACAGTGTGGCAAACAGCGCGTTCATCGAGGTATTGGCGTCCACCAGCGGCTTGGGGAACTTCCGGCGGGTTTCAGGAGCCAGCGCCCGCTCGTTCTCGGCAAGCTGCGAGCGGATCTCGGCCTCCTGCTGCCCGCGCAGACCGGGCAGGTTGTCCCGGATCCAGCCGTCCACCCGGCAACCGATGGAGTAGCTGCGGAGCTGGGTGATAATGCTGTCTAACATCATGCGGGCAAGAGGTTCCTCGAAATCCGCAAGCCCCATGGCCGCGATGCCCAGGTCGCGCTCGTCGTCGGAGGATACGATGTCCCAGCGGTCTGCCGGCGCACACGAGAACGTGCGTACCAGGAACTGCAGCTGGCTCGCCACTAGGTAATCCAGCGACGGCGATCCAGTCCGGAAACGTATGATGTGACCCGGTGACCCGCCGCGTGCCGGCGTCACGGTAGCCCTGTTCCTCAAATCGGTCTCCTCCATCACACGCACCGGACGATCGGAAAGCCGCTCGACCTGCTGGATCAGTTGTTGGACGTCTTGGGAGAATGGCATGGGAAAGAGGAAGCAGCTGAAAAGTTGATGTCGGTTGATACCGACCACAGGGCCAACCTGACAGTGGGCACGTTCGCAGGCAAGCGTTGGAGGTAGGATTCTCTGGCCAAACTTTCGCCCCGTTGGTTAGCTCTTCCGCGTGAAGCGAAACAACAGGCAACCCGATCCAGAGCGTCTCGAAGCGCTGGCAAAGCAGGCCAAGGACTACGCCCTCCACATGATGCGGACCACCGGCTCCGTCCCCCCGACGGTGATCGCCGACACTGCGGAAGGCTACGTCTTCTGCATGCCCTCGGCGCTGGCGGACGATGCCGCCAAGGATCGGTTCGCCGAGGTCGCTAAGCTTTTCGCCGTGGCCTACCGGGCACAAGCCCTGGTGATGATCGTGGAGGCATGGGTGCGCCTGCCCGATTCGCGGGGACACCTCGACCCGAGCATCCGGCCTTCGGAGGCGGCGGACAGGAAGGAAGTGGTCGCCCTCATGCTGGAGGACGGTTCGGTTTCCGCCACCCAGTTGATCCCTATCCTGCGTGACGACAAAGAGGCGTTCACGGATCTGGGGCCGGACACCCCGCTTCAGTCCGGCGAGGCCGAGGGGCGTTTCTCCAAACTGATGCCCCGCCACAAACCCAGCGCCGACGATTGCGCCAAGGCGCAGCGCACCCTGTTTGCCATCGGCATGAACGTGGAGAACCGGGGATTTGATCCCACCATGAACTGACCATGACCGGGGACGACGACGCCATCATGGTCATCTTCGGCAAGGAGCAGGTTCGCCACTGCAAGACCGCGCACTTTCTCAAGCGGTTCGGCCTGGACGCGCTGCCGAAGGGAGCGGAACTCGCGGCGATGATGGGCAAGTTCCAGTTCCTCGTCGAAGGCTTCGACGACAACCCGCTTGAGATCTACTCGATCCCGGAGGTGCGGAAGTTCTACCAGCACCTCCACGGCGTCTGGCCCTACTGGTTCTACTTCTGCGACCTCCGCACAGAGACCCTGACCATGATGACCATGTGCCTGCTGCCAAACATCAGCGGATTCACGCGCATCGGCCAGCCGAAGGCCGCCGCCCAATACGACCCCATGGATCTGATCCGGTTCGTCCAGAAGAACTTCGTCCCGCTCAACCTGATGATGGAGCGAGCCGGGATGAGCGAGATGGACATCTACAACCGGACGCGAGACGTGTTCCTCCACTTCAAGCTACCCTACGACGCGCCGCCGCCGGAGGAGTGAACCTCCGAGATCACGAACGCCTATGAAAACCAAACCGCCCAAGTCACCTGTCGCCAACCTTAGCGAGTCCGTTCCTCGCGATGGCAGGACGCGGCGGCCGCTGCACCGGATCTACGAAATCCATGCGCGCATCCGCAGCGGATCCCTACCCAACTGTTCGACGCTTGCGAAAGCCCTCGAAGTGGATCGCAAAACCATCCAGCGCGACATCAGTTTCATGCGCGACTCGCTGGGGCTGCCTCTCGTGTATTGCGACGACCTGCACGGCTACCGCTACGACGGCGATGTTTCCGACTTCCCGGTGTTTGATATTTCGTCGGAGGAACTGGCGACGCTGTTTTTCACACGCACCGCCCTCCAGGGCATCCGCGGCACGCGGCTTGCCGACGCTTTGGGCGCGGCATTCGCCAAAATTACCCGCAGCCTGCTTGGGAAAATCGAATTCACATGGTCGGATCTGGACGAGGCGTTTTCCCACAAGTCCGTGCAACAGGATCAGAGCCAGATCAAATGTTTCGGCCAGCTTGCCAAGGCGATCCTGGATCAGTCGGAGACGGTGTTCCATTACCGCAAGCTGGAGGGCGAACGCGCGGAGCCGCGCAAAGTTCAGCCGCTCCATCTCGGCGAGGTGGAAGGCGGATGTTATCTGATCGCACACGATCTCGACCGCGGGTCGCTGCGGACCTTCGCGCTGCCCCGTATGTCGCGTTGCCGTATCCTGCAGACCCGATTCGAGCGACCGGCGGATTTTAACGGAACCGCCTACCTCAACAAGTCGTTCGGAGTCTGGAATGTCGCTGGGGATGATTCGCGCCATGTCGTCAGGCTGGAGTTGCGGAACTACGCCGCGCGGCTCGCCCAGGAGCGGCGCTGGCACCCGACCCAGGAAGTGACGGTTCTCGATGACAGGGGCAACAAGGTGGAGGTGCGTTTCGAAGTGGGGCGCTTGGAGGAAGTCATGCGCTGGGTGCTCAGCTTCGGCAGCCAGGCAAAGGTGATCGCGCCGCCCGAGTTTGTGAAGATGATCCGCAACGAGGTGCGTGCCATGCAGGAGGGGTGACGGGATTCATGCAGTCGCCCCTAGGTAAATATAAGCGGCAGAATGGTAGTTTACGTACCCCAACGCTCAACCAACGAGCCGTGATTTTTTACCTGTTTCCAGGCTGCCCCCGTATTTGTCCCACCCCCTGTCGTAAGTTGTTTTGGTGATTGAAACCACACGGAGAACTGAGCCTATCCCGTCTTTATTCAGCACGCACGACCTTCCATCCTCGCCATCTTCAATCAAACGCTCATCGTTCCTATAACCTATGTCCCGCTACTTCTTCGGACTCCAACTGGACGGAGCCTCTCCTCCCCTCGCCTATCAGGGTCTCGAATCCTCTATTTGCGGTCCCGAAGCTTTTCTTTCCGCGCTCGAAGCGTCCCTTGGACTGCCGCCATTAGATCATCACCCACTTCAACGCACCCTCGCTTACAGGGACTTGATTGCAGCCACCCTGGCAGACGAACCGTTCTACGCCCGCTCTTTCCGCTG
>JAABSN010000321.1 GCA_011390385.1 Thioalkalivibrio nitratireducens
CGCTCATTGACACCCTACGCCTTTCATGATCAGGGGTGGCCGCTGGCCATGACAGTTAGCGTGAAAGAACCTGCGTAGGGTGCCGTGAGGCGAAGCCGAACCGCACCGATACCACGCCGGCCGGCACCCGGGCCTCGAGCGGTGCAATTCGCTGCGCTCATTGACACCCTACGCTTGGACCTTTCATGGTCCGGGGTGGCGGGCATGGCCATGACAGTTAGTGTGAAAGTCCCCTGTAGGGTGCCGTGAGGCGCAGCCGAACCGCACCGGCACCGCGCCCGCCACAGCCACGCTCAAGGATCGGGCAAGGGGTCGTCCGGCGGAGAATCCGCCAACGAATCGATCAGCCGTATTTCAACGGCATCCGGGGCGGGTTTCATCGGGGCCACACCCGCGTATGGATCGAGAAAATGCGCCCGGTAGAAACCGAAAGCGAGATACCCGAGGTTCAGCCCCAGCAGCAGGAGCAATAGCCAGCGGATCACTTCCGCCCTCCCGTATCACGAACTCCGCCCTGGGCACAGAGCCACAACCCATCGAAGATCAGATCAGGTTCGATCCGGCACGGACCCGCCAGCAGAGCCGCCAGCCACGGACTGTCACCCCCGGTAAGCCACCACTCTCTGACATCACCGCCGAGTCCGCCACCCAAAGACCCACCCAGCCCCTGAAGCGCCCCAGCCAACCCGCACGTCCAGCCTCGCACCAGAGATTGGCGGGTATCCTGTCCCGGGCTGCAGGACGCGGCGTTGCCAACATATGGTGCTTGCTCCAGGACTGGGGCCACCTGGTCCCGCAATTCCGACGGCAATAGTGCCGATACCGCCGCCAATCCGAGGCGAAAACCGGGGAGAATATACCCACCGAGATGCAGACCATCCGCCCCGAGAAGATCGATGGTCACTGCGGTGCCAGCGTCGATCACCACCGCGGGCGCCCTGGTATGCCCGAGCACACCCAGCAACGCGCAATAGCGGTCGGCACCCAACTGGTGACAATCGTAGCCGAGGTGCAGGCCGGCCGGGCCGTCGGTTTGAGCACGAACACTGTGGATCGGCACCCATCCATGACGATCCCGAATCGCCTGGCGCAACACGACCTCTCGCTCGGGAGCACCCACTCGGCTCAGCCAGACCGCCGCTGGCGACGTCTCCGGCAGTACGGGCGCAACATCCACGGACCACGCGCCCCGCTCCAGCTCCAGCCCGGACTCACTGCGTACCTGCCATTTCACTCGGCTGCTGCCGAGATCCATCAGCCAGAGGTCAGCCACGCCCCAGCACCCTCACCGAAATCTCCCCGGAATATAGTCGCTTTATCTTTTCTCCCTGCGCGAGGAGCAGAGCGCCATCGCTGGGATCGATTCCCGCAACACGCCCCTGGTCGCCGGTATCGATCACCACGACATCGCGCCCCCGCAAGTAGTCGATACGCGCCAGATCATCGATACAGCCGGACAAACCTGCCTGGTCGAACGCGTTCCAGGCCCTGACGACTTCCACAACGATGGCCTGAAACAGTTTCCCCAGGGCGAGATCCGACGGGCCCGAGAGATCCGAGAGGTCGGCTATCGGGCGGTCAACACGCAGGCCGTCCGCCCCGCTGCAATTCAGGCCGATCCCAACCACCAGTGCCGCGGGATACTCACCCTGTTTGCCGCGCGCTTCAACCAGAACACCGGCCAGCTTTGCACCATCACGAGTCACCAGATCATTCGGCCATTTGAGAAAGAAGCCCTCCAAACCACAGCGTGACAAGCCACAGGCCAACCCGACGCCAATGGCAAGCGAAAGCGACGGATCCGGAACCTCACCCATGCGCAGGGCACGCGCGAGTGAGAAGGTCAAACTCGCATCGGCGACCGAGGCCCATGCGCGCCCTCTCCGCCCATGCCCGGCCGTCTGCTCTCGTGCGACGCAGACATGGTAACGGTCAGGGCGCAAATCGGGAGCTGCCAGTAACCGCCGGTTGGTCGAATCGATTTGGCCAAGAAACTCGAACCGGCCCCAGCCTCCGGGAAAAAGAACTTCCAACTGGTCGGGAACACCTTCCAGTTCGCGTTGCCAGGCGACCGTTGACGCGTCAATCACGATCTTCCAGCCCGATGGTCGGAAAGTTCAATTCCTCAGATTGCTGTCGGCATCGACCGCGCGAATGAGTGCGGAATCGGCATACCGGTGCCAAGGGCCACCCGAATGCAGCATGTCCCCGGCGATCCGAACAGCGCCTGATGACGTACTTTCGGCAAAAAAATCGGGATAGAATGCCGCAATGGAACGCCATTACCGACCGACCGCCCTGCTCCTGCTCTTTGCCCTTGCGTTCATGGCCTGCCCCACGATGGCGTCGGCGGATCTGTACACCTACCTGGATGCGCATGGCACCCGAGTGTACACCGACCAGGCCCCGCCGGATGGAGTCAGCTACCGCCGCGTGGGCGTTTCCGGTTCCAGCGCCGCGCGGAACCGATCCAGCAGTCAGATTTTTGTGTACGAGTCGTCGACGGGCGGGCGTTTGGTGACCAACCAGCGACAGCAGAGCGAAATACTGACACTGATCGCCACCTACGGGCGTCCAACCGCCTCGGTCAATTGCCGGTTGTCAGCGGATGCAGTCATGCCCGTCGGCTCGGGTCCCTTCGATGAAATCATTGCCAACGAGGCACGTGCCCGGAACCTTGATCCGGTGCTGATCAAGTCCGTCATCTGGGTCGAGTCCTGTTTCGACCAGCATGCAGTATCACGCGTGGGCGCGCACGGCCTGATGCAGCTGATGCCTGCCACGGCCGCTGAACTCGGCGTTCAAGACCGCTTTGACCCGGAACAGAACATCCGGGGCGGCGTCACCTATCTGGCACGCATGCTCGAGCGTTTCGACGACAATCTCGATCTGGCGCTGGCGGCTTACAATGCAGGGCCCGGCGCCGTCGCGCGCCACAACGGCATCCCGCCGTTCCCCGAAACCCGCAACTACATCCAGCGTGTGAGCACCCACTACCAGCTGCACGCCGCAGCCAGCGGGAATGGCCGCATACAGGCGACCGCCGACTGAGCCCGTCGCCCGCGCGTTTCTGTCGGCGTCAGCGCCTCGCGACCAGGCGCAACAGCGCCAGAAGAATCACCGCCCCGATCGTGGCGCTAAGGAAAAGACCCCCCAAGCCTGTCACGCCGATCCCCATGACACCGAACAGCCAGCCGCCGAGGAAAGCACCGACGATCCCCACCAGGACATTGACGAGGATACCCTGCCCGCCCCCGCGCACCACGATCCCGGCGACCCAACCGGCCAACCCTCCCACGACCACGAACACGAGAATCTGCATCAACGACATTTCAAACCTCACACAACAAATCAGAACGGATTCGGCGCGCGCGCGGCACTCACCCGGATCGGTGCTGGAACGCGCGCACGCCACCCTGTATTCAGGCCATCAGCGATCCCACATCACGTACTCCTCGGATGCCGCCGCCGCCTCGAGCAGCTGCACCAGCGGGAGCGCACGGTGGGCCAGGCTCACCCGGTCCTCTCGTGCTTCGGAATCCTCGCGCGGCGCAGGCAGAACCTCGCCACCCTTCGTTTCGATCGCCTCGCGCAACCGCTGCAGCGCTCGGGGCACATCTTCGGCGGCCAACGCGCCCGGAACCGAGGGGCTGTGCCC
>JAABSN010000322.1 GCA_011390385.1 Thioalkalivibrio nitratireducens
GCGACCTGCCCGTAGCCCGCAGCGTCGGACGAGATCAGCGGATCGCGCACCGCGTCCAGCATCTGCCGCAGGGTGACACCGCCATCCTGCGCCTGCTTGCGCAGCCGCTGCTCGATGATGCGAACGCCCTCGGAGCGACCTTCGCCGTTGCCGTATATGGCATTGGCATCGAAGGGCTCGCCGGACTCCGGCTGCCACCAGCCCTGCTCCGTGGCGAAGGAGATGAAGTTGTCCGACCCCATCCAGTCGTCGCGCTCGCGATAGTCCAGCGGCACCTCGTGAATGTAGCCGGGGTAGGACATGCGCACCTCATCGGGACCCAGACGCTGCGCGATCCACAGACCCTGGCCACCGGCGAAGTTGAGTACCACCCAGCCTTCCTTCGCGTCCGCAAACAGGTGCGAATTGCCGCCGTAGGTGGAGTAGCCGTACTCGTCCATGAGTGCACCGATGATCGCCACCGCCTCGCGGGCGCTGGTGGCACGTTCCATGGCGATGCGGGAAAGATCCGAATAATTGGGGCCGTGCTGGGGTTCCGGGGTCATCGCGGCCAGTTCGGGTCGCGAGGGGGCCCAGATGTCGCGCGCGGCGACGCCGTGCTCGTTGAGGCCGCCGTTGGTCAGCGGCGGCGGGAAACCCTCGTAGTCGGTGTAGTTCATCGTGATGTATTTCGCGGTCCGGGGGGCCTGCGGAATCTCGATGAACTCGCCCGGGTAGTTGGCGCGCTCGTCGACGCCAACGGAGATCGTGGTGCCCTCGGGGTGCGACCGGGCGGGAACGATCTCCAGCCAGTGACTGGAGACCTCCTCGCCGGTGCCGCCGAGCAGCACACTGCCATCGGCCGTGAGATCGCGCCCGACGTAGATCCCGTAGCTGGCGCCCGCCGGAACGGCGAACCCCAGTGCCAGGGTCAGGCAAAAAGCCGATCGAACGGTCCGTATCATGCTCACCGGGCGCATCATTCGAGGATGTAGCGCATGCCCACGGTCATGCGCTGCTGATCAATGAACATGACGCCGTAGCCCGGGTTGCCCTGCTTGGCCACCAGGATGTCCTCGTCGAACACGTTGTTGAAATTCGCGTAGAACTCGAAATTCTCCAGCCGGCCCGAACGCGGCGCGTAAGAGGCGTGCAGGTCAACGCGCTCGTGGGCGCCGTCCTCCAGGGCACCGAAGCGGCCGACGTTGGTGGGGCCGTCGATGAAGCTGTAGTCGCCGCTGATCTTGAGCGTGGCACCGACGCGCAGTCCTGCCATGGGGCCCTCGAGGAACTCGTACGTGGTGATGATGGCACCGGAGTTCTTCGGGGTGGTCCGTGGCGGCGCCGAGCCGCTGTTGGGATCGACGATGTCGATGTCGGACCAGGCGTAGTTTGCGGACACGTTCCAGCCCGGCAGGATTTCGCCGATGATCTCGGCCTCGAAACCGGTAGCCTCCTGCAGACCCTCCAGTACAGTACTGCCGAAACCGCCAAAGGAGCCGAGGAAGGCGCTGGAAACCTGGATATTGGTGATCTCGTAGTCGTACAGCGCCAGCGAGGTTGCGACCGCACCGTCGAACATCTCGGTCTTGAGGCCGATTTCGTGTTGCTCCATCTGCTGGGGCGCGCTGACCGTGTTGCCGTCGGCATCATTGAAGGTCTGCGGCTCGAAGCCCTCGCTGTAGCTGTAGTACACCCTGGCGTCGTCGATAAAGCCCAGGTTGTCGATAATGTCGTAGGTGGCACCGAAACGGTAGACCTCTTCCTCGAAGCCCACCCGGGTCACTTCCGGTGGATTGTTCACGACCCCGGAGTTGATTGGCACGGTGGTGCTGCTGTTGTTCTTCTGATAGAGCACCCCGAGCATCAGCTGCAGCCGTTCCGTCGGGTTCAGCAGCACCTGCGCACTCAGCAACAGGTCTTCCGTTTCGTCGAGCAGGACCTGCCGCACACCGAAGATCTCCTCGCGATTGCCTGCGATCGGGTTGAATTCGGAGCCGTCGGCAAAGCGCGGTTGACCGTCGTAGCCGTCGCCGTACATGTCAATGGAACCGAAGCCCTGGAAGGCGGAGTTCAGCAGCTGGAAGCGGTCCGGTTCCTGATTGTCGCTATATTCTACAGCGAGGAAGAATTCGTGATTCTTGTCGAACAGGTCGAAATCGCCACCCAGCGACTGGCGCAGCGTGAGCTCCTCGCCGTCGCGCTCAACATCGTAGGTGTAGATGTAGATCTCATCGTCGCCCAGCGAGTAGGCGCCAAAGGGGCCGAAGGGATAGAAATAGGAGAGGTCTTCATCGTACTTGTTCCAGGCCAGCTGGGTGGTGGAGTTCCAGCCACTGGCGAGCTGGTGTTCGAGCTCCACAATGCTGAACTGCATGTCCAGTGTTTCCTTGGACTGGTCCGGATGTGAGAAGTACCACTGCTCGGGATCCGCATCGGGCATGGCCAGTGTGCCGTCCGGGTTTTCGACCAGAGCGCCGCCATCCCAGGGGTCCATGTTGCGTTCCTGATGGAAATGGGTCACCCGCAGGGTAGTCATCGGCGCGATATCCCAGGCCAGTGAGCCCATCATCATGAACTGGTAGTTGGGGAAGTCTTCGCCGTCGATGTCGAGCGGCAAGTCATATTCGCCGTATTTCGCCACCAGGCGCCCGGAGACGGTGCCTGCATCGTTGAGGGGGCCACCAAGATCAACGGAATAATTCTGCGTATCGTAACTGCCAAACTCCGCAGCCACTTCTGCCCGCGGGGTGCGCAACGGTTTTTTCAGGATCGAGTTGATCTCGCCGCCGAACGAGCCGGTGACACCGTAGAGGACGGTTGCCGGGCCGCGAACGATTTCCAGGCGCTCGGCAGCGTAGGAGTCAATCGAGGTCAGATCGTTACCGAGGAGAATGTTGTTCACGCGATGGGTATTGTTGAAAATCCCCCGCATCACGATCTGTTCGAAACCGAAGCCGAAACCGGAACGCTGCACGCCGGGGACCATGTCGGTAGCCTCGTAGGCGGACTTGGCATTGATGGTGTTCATCATTTCCGGGGTAATCACCGTGACCGACTGCGGCGTGTCAATCAGGGCCATGTTCAGGCCGGTAGCGGAGTTCTGCTCTTCCGGGCGAAATTTGCGCGCGACGCCGCGGACAACAATCTCTTCAAGGGCGCGGCCCTGGTTGGCCTGCTGCACCGGTTCCTGGGCGGACACCCCGCTGCTGACAGTGCTGGCGGAGATGAGCGCGGTGGAAGTGAGTAGAGATTGGAAATAGCGGCTGCGTATACTCGATTGACTGGACATGGTGTGAAAACCCTTTGCTGCGGAATAAAAAAACACAATATGGTCGACAGGCGCCGTTTCCGTCTCGGCGCCTCGAAGGCGGCTTGTCAGCTGAAAAATCCTGCCGGGTTTCGCGCGGGCTCTGTGGCCGCAAATAGGAATGCAATTACGACATATCGATGTCATATTGATTTTTTTTCTTCGCGAATACGCGCAGTCTACCTTATACGAGGCGCGAGGGCCAATTCGCCGCGTGTGCGGCCACTGCTATACTGCGCGGCGAACCCACAAGCCAGCTGGAAAACACCATGGAGTCCGCTCGAATCATCGCCGAACAGGTGCATGGACTGAGTCACGAATACCGGATCAAACTCGACCCGGAGCGCGTCCGCGCGGCTATCGAT
>JAABSN010000323.1 GCA_011390385.1 Thioalkalivibrio nitratireducens
ATGTCTCCAACGCGTCATCACCTCAGACAAACATCGCAGTGAGCCAACCGAAGCAGAGCCAGTCGACACCGCAGCCTACATTGGTGCCGCCCGTTCCATGCGACCGGTCTTCCAGCAAATTGCCCACTGTTGCGCCTCCGAGGAGCCGGTGCTGGTTCGGGGCGAGATTGGCAGCGGCAAGTCCCATACCGCGCGCGTTATTCAAAGCTTCGGCCTGCGCAGCCGCGAACAGACCTGCACCCTTGTTGCCGGTCCGAGCACCACGATTGCCGAGCTCAATGACTCACTCGCGCATGCGGCAACTGGAGCGCTCATTATTGAAGATGTCGGCCAACTCGGCGATTCGGTGCAGGCCGAACTCGTTCGCAAGATCGAGAGCCACTCCTCGAAGGACTTCCCCCGACTGATCGCCACCACCAGCGAAGACTTGCACCAAGCCGTCACGGACCATCGCTTCCGCAGCGAGCTCTTCTACCGCTTGCAAATCCTCGACGTGCGCCTCCCGCCGTTGCGGCACCGGAAAGAAGACCTCCCGGCACTGGTTGCCTTTTTCCTCGGCCAACTCAAGCCCGGTCGCAAGGTCACCCTGAGCGAGTCGGCGATGGATCGACTCTTCGCCTACGACTGGCCCGGCAACCTCCGCGAACTGCACAACAGCATGGCCTTTGCCCTGACGGTTAGTTCCCAAGCCACGGTCATCGATGCCTCATACCTGCCGAGCCACCTGAACACTCAGCCCAATATTCACAAACCCGATCAACTCCCCGGCCCCCTGCTCAGCGAAATAAATGCCTGGCTCGACCAATACTTCGAAGCGACCGAAGAACCGCGCTATAGCCAGCTTGAGGCCCGCCTCGAAACCGCCCTGATCGAACTTCTGCTCGAACGCTACGACGGCAAGCTCGCCCCCATGGCGACCGCGCTTAAGGCGAACCGCAGCACCCTGCGCCGGAAACTGCGCGGTGGCGACACTTGAATTCAGAAGTCAGAGGCCAGAGAACGCCCGCTTCTTAACCAGTCGCTGATCGTTTTTTACCCACCTTTCAAAAAGTGCCAACCCGGGCTTGTTTACCGGTTCGCAAGCCTCCATTCGATCAGCTTGCCTTGGTAAACCGGGCACACTCCAAATCAGAATCAAACAACAAAATGACAATGAAATCGATATTCTGTTACTCCGTATGGGGCCTTGCCTTATTGGGCAGCACTCTGCTGGCCTCCGGCGAGGAAGCAGCACAAGCCACCTACGAATTACCACCGACCGTATTCACCGGCACGCGCTTGGATACGGCCCCTATTGACCAGCCCTATGCTTTTTACCGGATTGAAATGGACGACCTCGACCAAAGGGTCGGTCGCACCGCGCTCGACCGGATGAACTACGCGCCGGGTGTGTTCGTACAGCGCACGGCGCCGAACCAGGCGAGCCCTTTTATTCGCGGGCTGACCGGGGAGCAATCCCTCCTCATGTTCGACGGCATTCGTCTCAGCCACGCCTTCATGCGGGGCGGCCCCAACCAATATGCCTCCTCGGTGCCGGATACCGGCCTAAGCTCGATCGACATCATTCTCGGCTCCTCCTCCACCGTCAACGGCTCGGACGGACTGACCGGTGCCATGGACTTCCGACTCGCGCCCGCAGGACGCGGCGTGACGAAAAGCTTCTCCCCCTGGGTGCGGACCCGCGTCGATACCGGCAACGGCACAACCTTTGAAACCGGCCTCGACGGCGTCTCCGGCGACTGGGCCTACTCATTCGAACTCAGCGGAAGCTGGTTCCATGATCGCGAGGGCGGCAAGGACTTCGAGGACCATCTCCTGCCCGGCGACTACGACGGCGAAATTCCCAACACCGGCTACGACGCCTACAGCGGCGGCTTGCGTGTGGCCTACCTCGGCTTCGACGATCACCACATGGAACTCAACACCGGCCACAAGCGCCAAGTGGATGCGCCCCGCCCCGGCGGCTATGCGGCCAATTCCAAAGATCCGGACCGGATCTATCGCTACTTCGACCCTCAGGAATTCAGCTACCTCCACCTGAAACACTCCTGGCAGGTGGAAAATGATTTTATCGAGCGCCTCGATACCAAGCTCTGGTGGCACCAGTTCGGCGAGGAACAATTCCGTTCCTCATTTCGGAGCGGTGGCACCGAGATCCGTGAACGCGAATACGACAACGTGATCGACGTCTATGGCATCGACTTGCAAGCCACCACTTTGCTGGGCGCCGAAGAAGAGCACGAACTCACATGGGGCGGCACCTACATTTACGAGGAAACCGAGAACAGCTTCCGTGCATTCCAAGGGCCGACCGGCGCGCCCTTGCCGCCGCTGGACCCAGCGGATTGGCCGAACAATACGACCGTTCCTGATGGCAGCGTTTACGAATCTTACGGCGCTTTCCTTCAGGACGACTGGCGGATCAATGATCGCTTCAGCCTCCTCTCCGGCCTGCGCTACAGTTACTACACCTGGTCCTTCGATGATGTCGACGGCTCGGTCGACGACGTCACCGGCAGCCTTCGCGGAATCTGGAGGGTCGATGAGAACCACCGCCTGTTCACGGGTGTCTCCCGCGGTTTCCGGGCCCCGAACCTGACCAATCTCGCCGGCAATGTGGATCGCGGATCCAGCGGCATACCCGCGACCGGCGACCCCAATCTGGACCCGGAAATCAGCTACACCTATGAAATCGGATGGAAGTGGCAAGAGAACCGCAACATGCTTTCCTTCACCCTATTCCGGACCGATGTGGAGGACCTGATCCAACGCGATTTCACGGTCACGCCCGCTGTGGTCACCAATGTCGAGAGCGCCCGTCTGCAAGGCTTTGAAGCGGCCTGGGATTATGGTGCCGAATTCGGTGCCTGGCAGCGCCTGGCTCTGGTTGGATCCGTCTCCCTGGTCGATGCCACACGGGACATCCCGCAGGCTGGTGGCGGTACCGTCGAGGATAACATTTCGCGAGCGAACCGCTTATATGGTCGTATCGGCCTCAAGGCCGAAAAGGACCAAAACTGGTGGGGACTTCTGCAAACGCGCTGGCACGACAACTATGACGACGTCGCCATGGGCGATGCCGGTGATGTCAGATTAACCACCGCTGGCAACGCGGACGGCAGCATGCCCGGCTACGGCGTGGTCGACTTCATGCTCGGCTGGCAGAGCGACGATGGCAGCCTGAGCGTCAGTGTTTTCGTCGAAAACATTGCCGACACCACTTACCGCGAGCCCGGCAGCGGTGTCGATGGCGTCGGACGCAATTTTGGTCTCACCGCAAGCTTCCGCTATTAGAGCGCGGGTATTCAGCCGGATCCGGGGCGTCGCGATCCATCGCGGTGCCCCGGGCGGTTCGACAAGCTTAGGACAGGCCGCTTCAGCAAGCTCAGGACAGGCGGGACGCCTATCCTACGTAGAACAGGCGTCCCGCCTGTTCCCTTTCCCGCAACAAAAAACGGGACTCTCGAGCCACAAGATTGCCGACAAAAATGGCAACGCTCGTGCCCCGTATCCCACAACCCGCATCTCTCCTCTTGCGTTCTTGCCAATTTCACTTTCGGCGACTGAACTGTGAGTTATGCATGAAGCGAAAAACACAGGCCGCGCGACCGTCCACATCGGCTACGACGGGCGGGTGCATA
>JAABSN010000324.1 GCA_011390385.1 Thioalkalivibrio nitratireducens
ATCGAGGTAGCGGTGGGCCTATGTTTGACGATTGATCCGAATTTTGCGCAACGTTGCGCAAAATTCGGACGAACGGTCAAACGCCTCCTACGACCCGACGCCGCAATCCCCACCCGCCGCACCAGGGCCTGACCCACGAGCCTGGAGCCCGCCGCCCGACAGGATCGCGGCGAGCTCCACGGGAAGGTTTTCCGGTCAGTTGCTTGCGTGCGCACGACCGGCAGGGTAGTCGTACAAGTCGCCATGATCCCTCGGAAGTACCACATCGACCTCGGGATGGTTGGGGCCGATTTCTTCCCAGACCTCGACATACGGGGCCGGATTCGTGCCGGCGTGCATGGGGAAGAACGTCGTGGCGCCGAACTTCTCGAGGGTGTAGTCGATGCCAGCGCGCACCGCGACCTGGTCGCCGAAATTGCAGCCGGTGGTGGGCAACATGGTCAGGTCGGGGTGATGGCCGGCCTCCACCAGGTAGTCGATCTCTGGACAGTAGTCGCCGCTCAGGTCGCGCTGGCGGTTGGCGTGGTCACCGGCATGGAAGATCGTCAGCCCGTCGACCTCGACCATGAATCCCACACCACTGTCGTTGGACGCGATGGTGTGCACCGTCACATCGCCGAACGTCTTCGACTCCCGGGCGCCGATGGATTCGTGGGCGGGAGTGTTCGCGTCGTCGGGATCGAAACCGAGCACATAGGTGATGTCCTCGACCTTGTCGCGCCACTCGAAGATCACCGGGTCGTAGTGGTCACCATGGACGTGGGACACGAAGACCGTCACCTTCTGGCCGGCCAGCTCCTGCGGGTCGATGCTGCCGTTTGCCAGGCAAGGGGAGTCCGCACCGCGACCATTCTCGAAGTAGTCGAAGATCAGCAGATTGTGCTGGGTCTGGACCGCCATGGAGCTGCGGCCCAGGTACCATACGCGAGCGCCGCCCCTGGCCGGTGCCTTGGCCGCTGTCAAGACGCTGGAACTCTTGCTGGAGCACTTCTTCTGCGTGCCGGCCAGCTCACAGTCGCTGGTGGTCTTGCAAGAGACCGCGGCGGCCTTGGCCAGAACCCGGGCAATCTCGTCATTGCCGTGACTGCTGGCCAGGATGACGGGCGTGACGCCGGCATTGTCGGGGGTGTTCAGGGGTGCGCCGGCCTTGATCAGCGCGGTCACGATATCCCCGAATCCCCGGGCCGAGGCGATGTGCAGCGCCTGGCGACCCTGAGACGTTTCCACCGGGTCGATCCTGGCGCCGGCCGCCAGCAGGGCCTCGACGCCGGCCAGGTCTCCGCGTTCGGCCGCTCCGATCAGGGGCGTCTGTCCGCCATCGCTGGCCAGGTTCGGGTCGGCCCCGGCCTTCAGCAGGAACGTCATGACTTCATTGTTGCCAATCTGAACCGACGAGAAGAGCGGTGTCCTGCCGAGGCTGTCTTTCTTGTCCAGGTCGGCCCCTGCTTCGAGCAGCAATTCGGCGATGGCGCCGTTGCCCCGGAAGGCGCACATGGACAGGGCATCCATGCCGTTGCTGTCCGTATACTTGACGTCGGCGCCTCTGGCCAGTAGCCAGCGCACGGCATCGGCCTTGGCGGCGACCGCGGCGCGGGCCAGGGGGGTGAAGCCATCCTCACTGGCGGCATTGACCGATGCGCCGGCGTTCACCAGGAACTCCAGCATTTCCACATTCCCGCCCGCGGCGGCCATGATCATGAAGGTGACGCTCTGGGGATTGCGGCCGGAAAAATCGAGGCCGGCATCGCGCAGCGCTTGTACGACCTCCATGCTGCCCGAGACCATCGCGAAGCTGCCGGGGGTCGATCCGTTCCGGTCGGCCTGATCCACCAGGGCTCCGTGCCGCAACAGGGCCTTGACCGCGTCAACCTGGCCGCGGTGGCAGGCCACCATCAGCGGCGTGCTCTCATCCGCGTCGTGACCTTCCACGCTGGCCCCGCCTGCGATCAGGTATTCGATGATTTCCAGCTGGCCGGCAATGGCCGCGGTATGCAAGGGCAGGCTGCGGTCTCGATTGTCGTCCGGTTGGCTGATCACCTCGGCGTCAGCTCTGACCAGAGACTGCACGCGGGACAGATCACCCTCCTCGATCGCCCGATGGATATCGCCGGCGATCACCGCAGTTGCCATCATGACCAGCACCAGAACAGATGTCCAATGACGTGAAAACATGGTCGAGCCTCCAGGATTACCCGATCAGGGGAATGGGGTTGACTGAGGAAACACGGCATGACGCTGTCGAGGTTGCGGCGAGATCGGGAAATGCGTTGAAGAGGACCGATTGCGAGGTGGGCGGGCTCAATACTGCGACGAATGGCCCGGTCGCGGCGACGGAAAACCCCGCTAGAGCGGGTCGCCCATCAGGGCATCCAGCTGGGAGCGGTAGGACCTGGTCAGTTTCAGCTCGGTACCGCCGTGCAACTCGATCCGGTACTCGCCCTTCTTCATGGGCGCCAGCCCGCAGACACGGTCCAGGTTCACGATCACCGACCGGCTGATGCGCACGAAACCCTTGCCTGCCAAGCATCCGGCCAGATCGTTCAGGGTCCTGCGCAACAGATAGGAGCGCTGCTCGCAGTGGATCCTGGCGTAGTCACCGTTCGCCTCGATCCAATCGATCTCGTCAGCCTTCAGGAACGAGATTCGGCCGCCGGTCTTGACCATCAATCGGCCGCCGTAGGGATGGGGGTGGCTCTTGTCCTGCCGCAGGCGCAGAACCTGCTCACGGGCGTGGTCCCAGGCCGTCTCGAAACGGTTGGCCGAGAACGGTTTCAACAGGTAGTCCAGGGCATGGACCTTGAACGCCTCGAGGGCATATTGGTCGTGGGCGGTGACGAAGACGACGACCGGCATCTGGTCCGCCGGAATGCGATCGACCACCTCGAATCCATCCAGATCAGGCATCTGAATGTCGAGGAACAGCACGTCAGGTTGGTGCTCGCGAACTACCTGCAACGCATCATGTCCGCCACCGCATTCGCCGACAACCTCGCAGTCGGGGAGGTCCCGCAGCCGCAGCATCAGATTCTCACGGGCCAGGGGTTCGTCGTCCACGATCACCGTACGAACTGGCTTCACGGTTCCATCCCCGGGTTGGAGTCGGGTGCTTCAGCCTGACGGCGCAAGGGCAGGGACACGGTTGCCACCGTACCGCCATGGGGGCCGCCGGTCAGCTGGAAGGAATGATCGTCGGGATACAGTTGTTGCAGACGGGCCCGGATGTTGCCCAGGCCGACGCCTTCGGTAGGCGCCTCGGCGGCAAGTCCGGGTCCGTTGTCCGTAACTTCGATCGTCAACCGTCCGGCGTGCACCGTCGCGTTGATGTTGATGATCCCCACGCCATCCACTTTCGCGGTCCCGTGGCTGACGGAATTCTCAACAAGCGGTTGCAGCACCAGGGCAGGCAGGACCGCTACACGCGCCTCGGCGTCGATCTCCAGGTTGACCTGCAGGCGGTCGCCGAATCGTTCCCGCTGAATCTGCAGGTATGCCTCCAGAAACTCTAGCTCCACGTCCAGAGGCACCACCTGGCGGTTGCCGCTGTCGAGGGTCATGCGCAGAAAATCGCTGAGCGCCAGCAGCATCCGATGGGCACGCTGGTTGTCGCCACGCATGATCAACGTGC
>JAABSN010000325.1 GCA_011390385.1 Thioalkalivibrio nitratireducens
GTTGATCGCGTTATTAAAGAAATCCGAAGTCCGCAGCTGGAAGGGATTGATCCCGCCCAGCACCCGTTTGATCCAGCCTTCGACGAGTTGCGGGCGCGACCACTCGGACCAGCCGCCCGGAATGGTGGTGATTCGGCGGGAGAGATTGTCCGGATCGACGGCCCGGAAACGAACGATGAAATAATTATCCGTCAGGGTAAAGATACTGGCTCCGCTGATGGTGACCTGGTTGCTGTCGGCATTAAAATCGAGCCAGCCGCTGGGATTCGCGCTGAAGGCATCTTCCGAAGCCAAGAACGGGACGGTGCCATCACCATTGGGCGGGGCGTAGCGCCAATCATATTCAAACGAGTCGATATTGCCGCCAAAGTCGTTTTTCATGCGCAGGCTGACGCGCTCGCTGAGGGGGTTTTCCGGATAGAGAGTAACGAGTTCCGGCTGCTGCACGCGCGGGCCGACATAGATGATCTCCATGGAAACAGGTTCGTCGTCCGGACTTTGTGCGCTATTGCCGTAAACCAGGGTCAGGAACCCCGGCTGGTGCCCGTCTCCGAGCGAGGTCAGGGCAAAGCTGGCAAAGGCGGCTCCCCCGTTGGCCGGGGGCTGTGACAAGTTGGTGGCGGTCACGTCGATACGCTGGCCAAAGGCGCTGCCGGCGGTGGACGGGAGGGAGCCGTTGATCAGCGCATTGAGTTCGTCTGCCTCCGCTGCGGTTAAGGTATTCGGGAGGAGCCAATCGGCCCCGGTGGGGGCGTCGATGAAGCGGCCCTCCAGGACGAGGCGCCCGGCGCTGAATTCCGGGCTCTCGAAATAGAAGCGGTCCTGCAACTCGGGCCCGAGGCTCTGCACGAATGTGCGCTGGTTACGGATTTCGGTGGCAGCGCTATCCGCGAAAGTCAGATCGGGGGCGAATTTAAATTGCAAGGGATCCCAGAGGAAGGCGCCGCGCCAGGCCTGCGCGCGGGTGTCGGTGGCCAGGGCACCGTCGTAGGCGATGTCGACCGACGATTGGTTGATAATATCGGGCAGGCCGAAGCGCGTGGTGGTCAGCGTGTCGCCGACTCCCAGTTCAGGGGGAGTTAAATCGCCCCAATACGGCACATAGTCGACCCAGAGCGGGTCTGCGGTCAGGCTGTCGCCGACAAAGCCGCCGCCCGGATTGCTCGGACGCAGGTAAGGTGCCAGCACTTGCCCGGCACTGAGGTCAGGCTGGGTCGCCTGATCCGGAAAGTAAAAACCCTCCTGGACGGGGTAGCGGAAGCCGAAACGGAATATCTTTTTCTCCGCTTCAGGCAGCAGGAGATTTTCTGTTGGATCATGCGTTCCCCGTTTCACCCAATAGGTGCCCTTACGGTCGTGGAAGACAAAGGAATCATAGTCGGTGAGCAAGGGCGTTTCCCTCGCATTGACCGGTGCCGGATCGGTCGAGTCGGTGTCGGCGATGTAGTAAGGCTGGGCCGCCGTTCTTTGCTGGGCGTGGAGAATGGGCAGGGGCATGGGTGCCTGCACGATGGTTCCAGCGCGCGCATCGAAGCGGAAGGCGATATCGGCGGCATCCAGGAGGTCCCCGTCGCCATTGACATCCAGCTCGCGGCGTACGGGCCAAAGCGCCATGGCAGGACGTCCATCCTCGGCGATATAATCGAGCAAGACAAAGGGCTCGGAGCTCGTGGGCAGATTGAGATCGTCGCGCAGGGCCCAAGCGGTGCCACCGAGCATCAAGGCGTGCTCCTCGTTGGGGTTGTAGCCCGGCAGCTGAGCATTGTTCTGCGTGTAGATCGAGCCCGTCGAGAGCGGCTCGGGCAGCGGACCGGAGCCTTGGTTGGAGGCCAGCACGATGCCGACATCACGCCCGATCGTGGTCAAAGAAGGCGCAAATTCCGGCGGGAAGATCTCGCTCGAAAAAATCTCCAGGGTGGTCATGTTCGGAAAGGGGTCGTTAACCGCATCGTAGGGCTTTTGGCCGCGCGGGACCAACGCAATGGTCAACAGGCCCTCGGGCAGGGCGTTGCTTTGCAGGTAGCCCCGGAGCGCGTCGCTGATATCGAGCTGAAAAGCGGTCACGAGCTGGATGTCCTCCGCTGGCACCGTGCCCAAAAGCAGCCCGTTTCTCGGATCGGCGTTGAATGTGGCGAAATCAAAGGTGGCCTCGTCCCACGGTTCCAGGTTGACCAGATACACATCGATCTCCGTCTCCGAGTGGACGGTGCGGTTAAAGGTGCCCGCCATCAGGTTGAGCACGAAAGAGCGAGACGAGTCCGCCGGGAGCCCGGTAAGCGGGAAGCTTAAAATGGCGAAGCGCTGGTCGGTCTCATCCAGCAAGAGCGATGTGGATGCCCCGGAGACCAGATTCGGATCTTGCTCGACCAGGGTCGTATCCCCCTCGGCTAACAAGCTGAGCGCCTCCCCTGGGGCGGGCCACTCCGCCGTGTAGCGGCCCACGTAAGCCGGCCACATAACGGGCGCAAACTCTGGAAAAGGCGGTGCGATTTCGGCGAACCACCAGACTTCCAGGGTGTCGTTGCCAGCGAGCGCGTTGACCGGGATGATGGCGCCCTGGGCGGCGCTGGCGAAGCGTTCGGCGAAGGGGTCGCGGTAGGCACCGGGGTTGAAGGCATTGCCAACGGCCTGGTTGATGTAACCCGCCGGAGAGAGGCCCGCGATAGGCGGCTCGATGCGTTGCCCGACCTCTACGGTGGTGCTGAAATCACGGATGCCGTCGGCATCGCGGTCGATCCATGAGGCGCGTCCCCCTCCGAGCGGTAGCTCTGAGGACTGGGAAAGCACGCGCTGAAACCAGACACGGTCGCCCACCTGAAAACGGATGAGGGACCGGTTCTCTTGATCGGCTCCGAGGTTCACGATAAAGGCGGACTGGTTCTGGATGGCGGCCTCTCCATTGAGCGGATCGTCCTGGAAGACGAGCTCGGCGATATTACCTTGCGGGAGGAGGACGGCGGGTGTGTTGGCATCGAGCACCACATTGGGCGCGTAAGCATCGAGCGCGTCGGGCCAGGTGATGCGATGCGCATCCAGCAGGCGCGGCCAGCGGGTGCCCGCCACACCGGGCTCCGTCCAATACATCAGCAAATTCTGCGGCATGTCATTGGTCTGGACCGCGTAATAATCGTTCCCGCGTCCGTCGCGCCGGGGGTAACTGGCAAAGAGGTTGGAGGTGGGCCGGACGGGACGGGGCAGGAGATCGGGGAGCGCTTGCGAGGGCTGCAACAAGTCGCCCACATAGGTCTCGACCAGCGCGGGGCGTGTCTCGCTGCGCACATCGACGACCTCGTAGCCGAGAAATTCACGGGCACCCGAGCCGTCGCCTCGGGTGGCGCCGAGAAATTCCATAATGACCCGGCCTTCGCTATTCTGGGCGCGGATCTGGCCCTGCTCGAACCAGAGGGTGCGGTGGGCATTCGGTGCCAGAGGATCGAGCGCCCCCACCGTCTCGGGGAGGCTCTGGTTGTAGAGGATGTTGACATCGCGGACGCCTTCGGGAACTTCGATTTCGATGCCCAGCCCGTTACCCTCTGTCCAATAGACGGTCTTGGGGCGCCCTCGGGGAGAGGCACTGACCAAGAGCGATTGTTTGACCACAAGCCGCGCGCTTGTGCCCT
>JAABSN010000326.1 GCA_011390385.1 Thioalkalivibrio nitratireducens
ATTGTTGGTGGATCCCGTGGTATGGCTTGTGGGTCGAGGTCGGGGGGACAACGGATAACGGTGATCACGGAAATCGAAAATGGTCGATGTACGGGTTAGTGCGTTCCCCAGTTGATTGATGCGAGACGACGGCAGTGATCGCCGGGCGCCCGCGTCGACGGGCCGGTCTAGATAGATGCGTCTGGACCGTCAGAGCCGAATGCCCATCTTACGTCTCAGATAGTGTTCCAGCGGTGCCAGATCGAATCCCGCGTCACGCGCATCCTCCATCAACCGTTCCCGACGCAATGCCAGTTCCATGAGCATCTCGGTGTCTTGACGCTCGACATGGATCCCGGTCTGTTCCATGAGAGCCAGGTACTGCTTGCCAAAGTCCGAGTAGATCAAGCGGTTGATTCGATAGTTGTATCCGAGCTTCGCAGCGACTGCGGCGAGGATCACAAGGATCAATAGAGCGACGATCGGCATTCGTAGCGACCTCCGTCCGAATTCGGTCGAACCGTTTTGCGAGTCAACCCCCAGCCCCCTCGATCACCCAGCCGACGCCGCGGTCGCGATCCTTAAGACGACATGCACGATCGCAAAGAGAACGCCAAGTCCGACTCCGACCCCTGCCATGACCTTGCCCTTACCTCCGCGCTCCTTGGCCTTGGTCAACCCCGCACTGCCAGTGACCATGGCGAGGATCGGAATGATGACCAGGAACCAGCTGACAATGGAGAGCAGTCCGAGAACGAGAGATGCGACCGCGACGGGGTTTCCCCGCGGTACCCCAGCGTCGTCCTCGATCTCTGGGGCTGTCGGCGTCGTGGGAACACCAGTTGGTTGTGCCAGTGAGTTCTCCACCGCCCTGGCCGGGAGATCAGCCCCGATCCTGCCCTTCAGCGCTAGCCGTATCCCTTCCCGACGACGGTACTCCACGAGCGTCCTGGCATTGGGGTATGCCGCCATCGCCTGCAGGTGGTGGCGTGCCTCCTCGACACCGAGTGCCGCGATGGACTCCGTTTCGAGCGGATAGCGCTCGGCAGCGTGTTCTGGTACCACCGGAGCCGGAGCAGGCTCCTCGCTCGGATCTGGCTCGGTGTCGTAAGTCGGGTACTCCGCAAGGACCGCAGCGCGGGTCGCGGACATGATCTCGGTGATAGCAGGCAGGATCTCCATGGAGCCAACGATGTCACGATCTTGGCGGCCGGTGCATCCTTCGAGCACCGCATTGCATATGCCAAACATTGGCGTGCCGCTGGACTTCTGGGCCATCACGAGCGTCATCCATGAACTGCCGACTCGCGCCTTGAATTCCTCGAATGACGACGAGCTACCGCCCTCGGCAAGACGTTCATGCGTCTTGCTGAGGTGACCGTCCATCAACTTCTTGCCGATATCTACCGGCACTGCCAGCGATATCGAAAACCAGACCAGAGCGTGAGCCTGGATGAACGTCGTGACGCTCGCTGAACTGTGATCCGTAGAAACCACCGAGGAGTTCTGTCGGGAGTGGAGCGCTTCTTCCAGCAAAGCCGCGCCGGCATCGCCGATGAGGCTGAGTTGTTCTGCTAGCGAGGATGCCTGGACATTGATGGTCACGATATTACTCCGTGTAGACCGACAGATCCCTGCCGGTGGTTTGGTAATGCTCGCGTCGTAATATGAGGTAGCCAGGCCGTCAAGCGACCGGTATTCGATCGCCCCTCCTTGACCGGAGGTCGGCGCTACTACCGCACTGTTTATCGTCTCAAAGCACAAAAACTTTAGGCAATTGGGATGCAACGTAATCCGACCGCGCTCCAAATACTTCCTGCGTGGCATCAGAGATCGAGCCATTGCTGTCGAACAACACCCTGATGATCGAGGGCGCCTCGCTACTCTTCTGATCCACAAGAACCGTACCGTAGATTGGAGACGTTTCGATTCGCGTGTGACCGCCCGACTGGCGTGATCGGGCCACCCCACTTCGGTTCTCGGCCTGCTTCTGCGGAATTCGCGGAATCTTCGGCGATAGGGTTTACAAGCAAACTCGCATCCGACATGCTGCACCCCTTCATTTCAGTCGATTGGGGGGAAGTATGGGCTTTCATGGAGCCAGAAGTCAGAGCGCCGTCGGTTTGCCTGTCACGGGTACGAGCGAGGCATATCTGCAGTCCCAGGCAGCTCTCTGGATTCGGAGGATGCTCTTTCGCTATCGACTTGTTGATCGCGAAACGGTCGAATTCGCGGCCTGGGTGTTAGGCCTGACGACAGAGTCATTCTGCAGTGAAATGGGCGTGCAAGATCAAGATCAAGCATGCTATGGCAGTCCGCGCCCGAGTGGGGACGGCGACTTCTCTGCGTTCGAGGCGGAGATCGGCCAGCCAGATTCGTCATCTCACTCCGATGCTCTTGAACGGATCATCGCCCGGCTAGACGCCGTCGCTGCAGGTGGAGGTCCTGGATGTGTGACCAGTGCGCACTGCACCGTCCAGAAGACCTTCGGGCTGTCGGACGAGGAATGCACGCTCGCCTACTTCCTGTCGTGCATGTCCGCCTGGCCGAAAGTCGAGGAGTACTTCGATCGTCACCTGGAATGCGACCGACCGTCCGGTCGCAGGTATCTGCTGACTGTCCTCGACTTGAGGCATGAGCAGATCAGCGCCGTTCTCAACGGAAAGCTCCGCCAGATGGGCATCCTCGAGGTGAACGGTGCGTGGTTAGCGATCAACTCCGATTACATCCAGCTGTTCGCAGATCCCTCGGTTTCTGTGTGTCTCCAGAATCTCTGGGGGCCGGTTTCCAGGCCCGAACTCGAACCTCAGTTCCTCGGCGTCGAGGCTCGCGAACTCGAGATGCTCAAGAGTCTACTTGGCGCACAAGACAAGCGACCAGTGCATGTTCTACTCTACGGCCCTTCCGGTACCGGAAAGACAACGCTGGCACGGGGACTTGTCCATGTGATGGGCGCAGACGGCCTGGAAGTCCTCGGCCGTACCGGTGCTTCGCCAGGTACCCGGCGAGCAGCCATCGAGGCATGTTGGAACATTTCCTCCGGAGTTCCCGGCCGGCTTCTCGTGGTCGACGAGGCCGACCATGTCCTCGGAACGGGCCGGTCTTGGATCACGAGTGGAGACGCCGCGGACAAGGCCTGGCTCAACGATGTTCTCGAACGCCCAAGAATGCGCTGCATATGGGTTGCGAACGACATCGACGATATCGAGCCGGCGGTGAAGCGACGGTTCAGCTACAGCCTTCGTATGCCAGTTCCTGGAGCGCAAGCGCGTGAGCACGCGCTCGACCGGGTTCTGCGTCGCTTCAGGATCAAGCGGCACTTCGACCAGAACTCGGTTCGGGAGATCGCGAAGGAACATGCCGTTAGCCCAGCGCAATACGCCGCGGCGGCACGGGCGGCCGCAATTGCTGGTAATGACCAGCAGAGTTGCAAGGAAGGCTTCAGGCAGGCTCTGTTTTCAAGCGTCGAACTGGCCACCGGCGTCCCGCCGCGGCCGAGGCCGCAGCGGATCGCTCTGATCCGCTGCGGGTTGAATACGAGCGTCCCGCTGGAAGAGCTCGAAACCACGTTGGCGCGGCAAGTCGAACGTGGAGGCCGGGCGGATTCCCAGCAGGTTGGACCCGCGTTC
>JAABSN010000327.1 GCA_011390385.1 Thioalkalivibrio nitratireducens
CGTGCGAACCAGATCTTGTAGATGCCATTGTCGAGGGCAATGATCCCGTCGTCCGGCATCACCGCGCGCACATCGGCAACCAGTCGTTGCGGATATACCGGAAAGCGATCATCGCGAGTGCCCTCCGACAGGTGTGCGTCGAGATGCCGTTTCACCTCCAGGAAACGCGAAAAATCCCAGTGCGCCTGGGGCGTGATTGCGGTGCTGAGTCGTTCGATGCTGTTGGCAATGTCGCCGATTACCCCTTGATGCGGGTGATAGACCGCATCGATGGCAGCGGTGATGTAATTCACATGGATCACCTTGGCCTGTCCGGCTTGCGCGGCTTCCTCCACGTGTGGCGGTGCGTTTTCCGGCCGGCCCATGATGAACGGCGGTTTTTCCACCACGTCGTGGCCGACATTGATGATCAGGTCCGCCGCCTCGACCGCACGGTGCAGGAAATCGTCGCCGGAGAGTGCGGCGTTGCCGAGGAAAAGCGGGTGATGTTCGTCCACGACGCCCTTGCCCATTTGCGTGCTGAAGAACGGGATGCCGGTCTTTTCGACCAGAGCCGGCAGTTCACGGCAGGTGTGCCTGCGATTGGCACCGGCGCCAATCAGCAGCAGCGGTCGCCGCGCGGCTTCGATCATCTTCACGGCTGCGGCAATGGACCCGTCGCTGGCCCAGGGGGTCTCGAATCGGCTGCGAGGAATCACGGGCGCATTCGTCGTCTCACGTGCGATGTCTTCCGGCAGTTCCAGATGCACCGCGCCGGGTCGCTCGTCCTCGGCACGCCGGAAGGCCTCGCGCACGCGGGCGGGGATATTGGAAGCACTGCTGATCTGGCGGGTGTATTTGGTGATCGGGTGCATCATGTCGACCACGTCCAGGATCTGGAATTCGCCCTGCTTGCTCGCCTTGATCGGCTTCTGTCCGGTGATCATCAGCATCGGCATTGCGCCCAGTTGGGCATAAGCCGCCGCGGTGACAAGATTGGTGGCGCCAGGGCCCAGGGTCGACAGGCAGACCCCGGTACGTCCGGTCAGGCGCCCGTAGGTGGCGGCCATGAAGCCCGCGGCCTGTTCATGCCGAGTCAGGATCAGTTTGATCGAGGACTGCCGAAGGGATTCGAGCAGATCCAGGTTTTCCTCTCCGGGAATCCCGAACAGATACTCGACACCTTCGGATTCGAGGGCGCGAACGAACAGGTCCGATGCCTTCATGAGCCATTTCCCCTCATTGCAATCGTGTTGCACAGTGACGGTTCGGGTCGCCACTGGATTCGTTCATTCGAGTAAGGCAATAATGCGGCATGAATCGTTCCGAGTACGCCTCCGCAAGATGTATTTTCAGGGACTCCGGAATCTCTTCACCCTGGCGCAGAGCTCCGGCAGCCACATAGGGAAAGACCTCGTCGTAACGGAGGATCTGGTGCTGGTCGACGCGCCGAAAAATGTGGGTGCGGTTGAGTTCCGAGGTATGAAACAATCCGGCCGAGGCGATCAGTTCCGCCGTGGCCTGCACTGTCTTGGCATGAAATTGGGCCACACGCTGGGCCTTGTCCGGCACGACCAGACCCCGATACAGCCTCGGATCCTGCGTCGCCACGCCGGTGGGGCAGCGATTGGTATGGCAGGAGAGGGAATGGACGCAACCCAGGGCGAACATCATTCCGCGGGCGCTGTTGCAGAGATCAGCGCCAAGGGCGAGATTCTTCACCAGATGGAAACCCGTCAGGATCATGCCGGATGCGATCACCCGGATCTGATTGCGCAGATCGAATCCGGTCAGGCAGTCGTCGACGAAGGCCACGGCCTCGCGGAGTGGCATGCCCACCGAGTTGGTGTATTCGAGCGGGGCCGCCCCGGTGCCTCCTTCTCCACCGTCGACAGTGATGAAATCGGGTGTGATGCCCAGCTCCACCATGGCCTTGCAAATGGCAAGAAACTCGCTTCTGCGCCCGATCGCCAGCTTGAAACCGACAGGCTTTCCACCGGACAGTTCGCGCAGCCGAGCGACGAACCGTATCAGTCCGAGCGGCGAATCGAAGGCGCTGTGACTGGGAGGCGAATCGACCTGGGTTCCGGGTTCGACCCCCCGGATCGCGGCAATCTCGGGCGTATTCTTCTCCGCCGGCAGGATGCCGCCGTGACCCGGTTTCGCACCCTGCGAGAGCTTGATTTCGATCATGCGAACCGCGTCGAGGCGGGCTTTTTCCTCGAAAGCCTCGGGGGAAAAGTTCCCGCAAGCATCGCGGCAGCCGAAGTAGCCTGTCCCGATCTGCCACACCAGGTCACCGCCGTGCTCGAGATGGTAGGGACTTAGACCACCCTCGCCCGTGTTGTGCGCGAACCCGCCAAGCTTGGCTCCCCGGTTGAGCGCCAGGATGGCATTCCGACTGAGCGCACCGAAACTCAGCGCCGAAATATTCAGGATGCTGGCTCGATAGGGCTGCCGACAGTGGGGGCCGCCGACCGTGATCCGCAGATCGAGTACGTCGGAAGCCCGAATCGCGGATAGCGAGTGGCCGATCCATTCGTAACCATCGCGGTAGACATTCACGCGTGTTCCGAAGGGCACGCTCTCGAGTTCACCCTTGGCGCGTTGATAGACGATATTGCGGAACATGCGGTTGATCGGAGTGCCGTCGGTGTCCGATTCGACGAAATACTGGCGTACAAAAGGTCGGATCGCTTCCATCAGCCATCTGCCACGACCGAAAAGTGGAAAGTTGCGCCGGATCGAGTGGCGCGTCTGAACACTGTCGTGAATCCCCAGTGCAATCAGGGGAAGCACGACGAACGCCGACCATAGCAATGGCGGCCAGACCCCGGAACCCGCCAGCATCAGCAGCATGGCAATGGCGGCGAGGGCAGGAAATCCGATGTGCATTACTGTCCTCCAGATGGACGTGCATTTCGGCAACCTGCCGCGAGAGCAGAATCAGGCAAGCCCCGTTCGTGGCGATTTCGAGGTTGACACCGGATGGCGGCGATCGCCTCTCACGAGGCGTGCCAGCATCGCGACCGTGGATGATCGTTCGATTCAGACTAAAGAGACTGGAAGGACCCGCCTATACGGGTTTTCACGAAGGTGGTGGCCCTGTGTCGCTGTATCCGGGGGTATCGGTTTTTTACCAATGCCAGGATCGTCGCTGCGGGTGCAACGATTGCCGGGGTGTGATGTCCCGGGAGGCGCGGGACAGCGGCGTCAGCGTGCGCGCCTTCCTGCATGGCTTCGAACCCGGCGACCCGCGCTACCGCTTAGTGCTCAATGCCACCAGGCGGCTGATGACAGAGACCGGAAACATGGGCCGCGCCGAGGTGAGCCTCTTCGAGGAAAGAGGGGGGTCGTTCGAGGAACTTCTCGAAATCATTGCGATCATTGCAGCCTTCAAACTAGTAAGTTATGCCAATAATCTCGCGCAGAATCAGATTTGACCGGGATGGTCGTCAACCAACGGGTAATACGTAGTGCATACCGCGTGGAGTTGGTGGATTCTCGAAAGTGTGGATCATTCAGAATGTTCGGTGCCGGTAACGTCAGGCTGGTCGTGCCGGCGCAGTGCCGGCTGGTAGAACGGTAGTGGGTCGATCCCGATCGTGTCCGACAGGGCGCAGC
>JAABSN010000033.1 GCA_011390385.1 Thioalkalivibrio nitratireducens
AAGGCATCGTTGTTCTACGTCGAGGCACTTTAACGCCGCAGGCGAATTCGTCCGGAGCCCCCTTCGGGCTTGCCTCTCGGCGCCCATGGACTGCGTTGTTGTCGCTCGATGCAGACCCGGCTACAGACTTCGCGCCAACGCCTTGCCACGGACGCCGAGAGACAAGCTGAATGTGGCAATACTTCCGGTTGCATTAGTAAGTTGAGACGCGGCGGTGGCACCAGTGCGGCCAGCCGCGCGATGAAATCCAGTGGGCCTCGATCATACCGCCAGGTCAGGTTGAAACCATCCGAATCCACGGTTTTCAATCATCTGATCGCCATCGGCGTGATCGGCCTGTTCGGGCTCAATTTCTGACTCCGCACGGAACTGCAATGTACGGTATCGCACAGAAAAGCGAGGCGCGTCCGACTAGCCTGTCTCGACATCTATCAGTCGAAAATCAGGCCAAGGAGATATAGCATGAGATCAACAAGATTCCGGGCTCCGCCCAGGAACGGTTTCGCACCGCCCGCGTCGGCTGCAGCCGCGTGCCCGCGGCTGCCCGGCCGCATTCTTCGAGCCGGTGCCGGTGCTGCGATGTTGCTGCTCGCCGCCCCTGCGCTCTCGCAGACCGCCCCCAACCTCGGATCGACCGCCCCATTCGCGATCGTATCCGAGACCTTCAGCAATTCCACCGCCGGCACCGTTGTCGACGGCGATGTGTGTTTCACGACCGGACCTTCAGCGAGTCCCACCATCAACGGAACGGTGCAGACGCCCTGCCCGGCCCAGACCGGACTGGACCAGAACGCCGCTCGCGGCGAGCTGGACGCACAGTCATGCACCTCGATCGGGGCCGCCGTAGCGCTGGACGCGATCAGCATAGGTGGCGGCACGCCCGGCGTGTTCCCGCCCGGCTGCTACTCGAGCACGGGTGCGATGAGCATCACCACCGGCGCGACGCTGACGCTGAGCGGTGACGGCGTATTCATCTTCAGGCCGGGCGGCGCACTCGATCCGGGCGCCAATTCCAGCGTCGTGACCGCCAGCGGGGCGTGTTCGGACAACGTCTTCTGGACGCCTGCAGGCGGCACGACGATCGGCGCGAATGCCGCTTTCGTCGGGACCGTGTTTCGAGGTACCGCAGCCGGCCTCAGCATTACGCTGGGAGATTCGGCATCGCTTGAAGGCAGGGCCTTGGCGTTCGGCTCGACAGTCACGACGGCCAACAACGCCATCGCCGTTCCCGTGGCTTGCGAGGAAGCGGGCACCATCATCGTCGAAAAGCAGACCAATCCGCAAGGCAGCGCCCAGAGCTTCGACTTTACCGGCGACGCCGCCGGCAGCATCGGCGATGACCAGCAGATCATCGTGGACAACCTGGCACCCGGCAATTACAGCTCGACCGAATCGGTCCCGGCAGGCTGGAACCTTACCGACATCGTCTGCAACGACGACGACAGTACCGTCAACATCGGCACGGCAACCGCCAACTTCGTGCTCGACGCCGGCGAAACGGTGACCTGCGTGTTCATCAACACATCGCTCACGGCCACGGACGGAACGATCACGATACTCAAGCAGGCCAGTCCCTCCAATACGGGTCGGTCATTCGACTTTACCGGAGACCTCGGAAGCTTCAGCCTGATGCACGGAGACCTCGTCGTCGAAACGCGGGCGCCCGGTGTCTACGCGGTGGCCGAAACCGTACCGGCCGGTTGGCAGCTGGACAGCGCCGTATGCGACGACGGATCACCGGTCGGCGCCATCGATCTCACGGCCGGCGAAAGCGTGACCTGCACGTTCACCAATTCGCTTCAGGCCGCGCTCAGCATACCGACGCTTTCACCGGGCGGCATCGCACTGCTTCTGCTGATGATGTCCTTGATTGCTTCATTGTTCCTGCAGCATTCCGGGCTCGCTCGAAGATAACAGCCGGAAAAAGCTGTAGTACAAAAAAACCCTGGCCGCCCGGCCAGGGTTTTTTCATGTCGATCCGGCCTGTGTTATTCGATTATGAAGCTTACGCGCATCATCACCCGGTAGCCCGTGATGTTGCCGCCTTCGATGGTCAGCTTCTGTTCGGAGATCCAGGCGCCCTTGACGTTCTTGACGGTCTTTTCAGCCCGCTTGATGCCGGACTCGATCGCGTCCTGAAAGCTGGTCGTCGAGTCGCTTGAAATTTCGATGATCTTGGCAATGGTCATTATGGATTCCTGTATGTCATGCCGCCACTATGACGGCTGGGAAGAACACCCGGCGATCAGACTGCGACCGCCCGGCGCGTTGAATATTCATGAGTGTCAAGAGATCGCGTCCACGACACGTCTAGCTGGCCTGCTGTGCCCTCGCTGACGACCCGCGATCGGGGCGGGATCAATCGACAGCGACGGCCTGCACGATGTAGCGTTGCGGTGCGCTCCCGATGAAATAGAACGGGTAGCAGGTGACCAGGGTGACGGTATCCACGTCGGCCGGGTCCAGCGGCCAGAGATCTTCAGGCTCGACGATGGTCCAGCTCGTGACCTTGTAGTCACGCTGACCCGACAGGTCTTCGAGTTCCAGCAGGTCACCGATCGCGACGTCCTTCAATGCCCTGAAATACTGGTCACGATGGGCGGCAACGGCCATGTTGCCGCCGGTGTTGGGCGATGCCGTTCCGGGGATCCAGCCGGCGCCGCGGCTCAGGTTGCGTTCACTTATGTCCCCGAAAACCGGGACCTCCAGACCGATACCGGGCATGCGCAGCAATGCAACCGGCAACGACTCGCCCCCGTCCGTCCTGGGCTCTGCGGGCGTCTCGCGCGGGGCAACGGGCAACGCCACCGCAACGCCAGCCGACTCAGAGTCGCGCGGATGCGACGCAGCCGCTTGTGCCCGGGTAAACGCAGCGATGCCGTCGCGGCGCTCGCTCTCGAATCCGGCGGTCGCGCCGAAGTAAACTGCAATCAGCAGGAGGCCGATCCCCCAGAAGGCGAGTTCGAGAAAACGTTTGCCGAACCCGATACTCATTACGCCCGCCGTTCTCCAGAGCACCTGGATTCGGTGCAAGACTGTATTCGAAAATTGGTCATGTTCAGCGCTTCCCGGGGCGCGAATGATAAAGTCCCATGATCGGTTCGATGCGCCCGGCTGTCTGTACGCGAGCGCACTGAAAGCCGGGTTGCAGACCTCGTCGGCGACTGTCGAATTCCGTTGCCGCGGCCTTGAAGAAAAAAACCGCCGCCCGAAGGCGGCGGTCATGAGGCGTATCAATCAGTCGCGCGGGCCTGCTCAGCAGGCCTTGGCATCCTTCTTCTGGGAGTCGGCCTTGTGCGATTCGCTCTTGCCGTTGTCAGCCGCGGTTGCGCTCTTGCCCTTGTCCGCCGGCGCCGCAGCCTTTGCCTTGTCGGCATCATGCTGCTGGCTGAACTTGCCCTGCTGCTGCGGAGGCTGTGAAGCATTGACCTTGTTGGCACCGGTTCCAGCCTGTGCAGCCTGCGGCTTGTGTTCGTCGTTCTTCTGGTTAACTGTATTGTTCATGGAATGTTTCCTTTGTTGAAGATCCGGACCGCCGTGGATCGCGAATAGCGCGGCCCCGATGACGATCCGAAATCAACAATAGTCGAAGCACGGATTCTCGTCGGTGCGCTGGCACTCTTTCAGGTCGCTTCTACCGACCCACCGAAAAGAGCCGGCACCTCGCTTTTGGAGGTGCCGTGACTGGATCAATCTAATGGGGCCGTTCAGGCCGCCCGGATTACCCGACTTCAAAAAGCCTGGTAGGAAAACTTCTGCCCACCAACTGCGGCTTCCAGCATCAGGCCTTCTTCGTCCATCGTGAAGACGGCGATGCCGTCCTGGAATTTCGCGTTCGTGCCTTCGCCGGACTTCAGTGCAACGGCGGTGGCTTGGGAACTGAATTCATAGTTGCCCTTGCGAAACTTGTCCAGGGCACTGGCGCTCTCGAACACCAGGATCTCAGTGTAGGCCTGTGCGCCCAGCTGCAGGCCGATCGTTGCCTGGCTAAGGTCCGTATAGCCGACCTGCGTTCCGTTCTTGTAAACGATGCCTCGACCATAAGCACCGCCGACCACGGCACCGCCCTTGCCGACGCTCGGGAAGACCGCGAAACCCGGTGCGGCGAGAATGATATTGTCGAAGCTGCTGTGCGAAGACCTTGCAAGGTTGAGTGCCGTGGTCGCGTCCTGTCGCAGGTCGCTTCTGTCAGCTACGCTGTTCGGTGCCGTAGTACAAGCGGCCAGGAAGGCGATGCCGACAGCCGAAACAAGGAAGGCCGGGATGGATACGGCTCGGTCAATTTTTCTGCTTTGGGTAAACATATTCTGTGTCCTGTGATGGCGCTCGAAGCGAGCGCACGATCATCAGGATATGCGAGGGACGGGTCGCCGTCTGTACGGTACAGAACTCATGGGGAGCGGCTTTTCGGTTCGCCTTGAATCAGTCGATGCCGGCGCAGCAGACATTTTCTCGTGGCCATCAGGTGCGCCCGATCATGTCGGGCGCATGCCGACGTTCCGGTGGTCACAACAAAGGACCTGCCGACCAGGGCGCCCTGAAAAAAACCTCCGCGCGGCGTTGTTCGAATGTTCGCAGGGAAACACCAGGACAATGCCGTGCGGATTATATTCTAGGGCGGAGCTGTGCTACCCGATTCGCATTCCGGTATCGAGGATTCCGAATGCAGACAGCAGCCAGAGAATGACGATGATGATGACGACTACATTCAGGATCTTCTTGATTGTTGCCTGCATCGGAATGTAGCTGTTGATGAGCCATAGCAGCACGCCAACGACGACCAGTGTAATGATCAGATTGACAAGAGGCATTTCGGGATTTCCTTGGACGGTTGGAAGACGCTCAATATAGATCTCCGGGCATGCTCGGTCCGTTCTCTATCGCACATTCGGTACAAACGGGATCAACCAGGGCGCCGAGCGCAAGCCGAGGCGAGTCGCAGCGCGAGCTTGCCGTGGACCTCGATCAGCGGATGGTCGAACGGCATGGGTTCGGACTCGACGACCTTCTGGCCGTGGCATGAGCGATCGAGCTCCAGCAGCACCTGGGCCAGGTTCAGGCGTACCGGCCAGCTGCCGGGCTCGAGCTCGAGGGCGTGCTCTAAATCGGTCGCGGCGGCGGCGAGGGATCCGAGCTCATAGTGCGCGGTACCTGCGCCCATCCACGCCAGCGGTTCGGAAGGCCACTGCTCGGCCGCGGCCCGCCAGGCGCGCAGACGCGGCTCGGCCGGGGCGTGGTCGTCGAAGTCGGCCAGCGCACGCAGCACCGCCGGCAGATGCGGATCGAGCGGCAGTTCACCGGGCTCCAGCACCACGATCGCCCAGCGCGATGCCCAGTCCCACTGACGCATCCATCGACCGGCGGGGGTCGCCTGCAGACGTTCGGTACCCGACCGCATCAGCACCTCGGAGCGTTCGCGGTCGTATCCGACGACAACCGCATAGTGCCATGCCGGCAAGCTGCGCACCCTGAGATTCTGAAGAATCAGTACCGGCCGGCCGCTCTCGACTTCGGCCAGCACGGACGTGAATTCGCCCGGCAACCGGAACGGGATGCGTTCGAAGCTCCTGGTCGCGGCCATCAGCTCCACCTGCAGGCTGCCCTCCAGCTCCGGGATATAGATTCGTTCGGCGACTTCGTCATAGGTCGGCGCAGCACCCGATGCTTCGAGCACGGTGATCAGCGCAGCCGGCCCGCAGTGGTGCTCCAGCTGTGTATAAAAGGGCGTTTCGCTCAGTTCGACACGCGGCGCCCAGGTCTCCGGGATTTTCGTGTCGAAGCCGGCGCAGCCGGTCACCAGCATGGAAAGCGCGGCCAGGACGGCCGCGCTCTTGTATCGCTCGTTGTGCTTTCCGGACATCAGCGCCTGAATACGTTCGTGACACCGACCAGCTCGAGAATGATCAATACGATAAAGACCACCCCGAGTATGACGACCACGCCGTCACCGGCGGCCGGCATCTGGTCGATGCGTCCGGCAATCTGTTCCAGTTCTGCGGCACTCATATCTGCCACCCGTGCCATCGCCATTTCATGACTCACGCCCAGCTCGGCCAGCTCGGCGGCCACGCCGTCGCGCAACAGATACGCCTCGACGCGTGTGCCGAGGCTCCCGGCATCCAGCGCCAGCGCGTCGCCTGTCGAGACAAGCTGTCCCTGAGCCGGCATGACCATGGCGACCATTGCCAGCGCGACCAATACATTCGTAATCATGGATCTTATCATTTGGATACTCCCGTTCCTTGTGCAGCATGTGGCAGAAAAAATACAGAATAGGCCGGTACATCGGCACGACGCCGGCCCGCAAGTTCATTCGACTTCCCGGGCCCGGCAGACTTTTCTGACAGGGCTTCAGGGGACGAAAGGTCAATACGAAGATATATCTCTCAGCATCGCAAGCATGGCGCGATCCAAGTGACCCGTCGGTGCGTCAGCGAACATACGCGGCCGCAAGCGGCGTCCGCTCGGCTGGGGCGGAAAAGAGGCGGTGCCAGCGGACGAACAGAAGCGTCGCCAGCATGATCACCAAAAGCCCGAGCATGAGTTCGCTCCGGCTCGAAAGCTCGACGAGCGAACGCAGCACCCAGCTTCCGCTATCGCTTCCCGCAATCCACCATGCGGTCGTGGCGAGCGTCGCAAGTGCCAGCACGACCAGGTCTGCGATCGAGCGGCGGTGCAGTATGGCCAGCCCGGCCAGCAATAGCACCGCGCCGGCGGGCAGAAAGATAACCGTGCCGCTCTTGACTGCCCACCAGGCGCCCACGGCTGCGAAGACCATTCCCGACGGAAGCGCGAGGGGGACGGCCAGCAGCAGCAGGCTGTAGAGGATCATTCTCGGCCAGCGTCTTGACGCATTCGGCTGACCGTTGTGCAAGCTGGAGAAACTGGTGTTCATTATCGCTACCGCCGTATTCAGTGATTTCTTACTGTGCACTGTCGGCGTCCCGAGTGCTGTTCGCTGCCCCACACAATCCCGGCACGACGCCACACGAAGCGGGGCAAGCTTATCAGGCTGGCAATTTCACGAACCCCTACCCCGTGCGCATGCACTTATCGCACTTGTTGTGTTCGATAACGTACGGAGTCCTGGGGCCGTCCATGCGAGCCTGCCGTATGATCCCACACGGGAAATTCAGGCGAATGGTTATGATCTCCGCGATCCTTGTACTGGCGCACCTCGTCGGCTTCGCAACGTCGTTGCACGCCCTGATGGGCACCCGCACCGCGCCCGGCACGGTTGCATGGGTCGTGTCGCTCAACGCGATGCCTTACATCGCCGTTCCCGCCTACGGGATGTTTGGGCGCGACAGAATCGACGATTATGTGCAGCTGCGGCGCGAGCGCGTGACCTCGCTGAATCGCTCGCTTGAATCCCATCTGAATCAACTGGCGCCTTTCCGCAGCGAGTGGCGGGAGCGTGATCCAACGCTGCGCGCCGTCGAACAGCTTGCACACATCCCGTTTGTCGACGGCAACCGGGCCGACCTTCTGATAGACGGTAAAGCGATTTTCGAAAGCATATTCGACGGCATCGATGCTGCGCAGGACTACCTGCTGGTCCAGTTCTACATTGTTCGTGACGACCAGCGGGGCCGCGAGCTGCAGGGTCGGCTGATCGCAAAAGCAAGGGAAGGTGTACGCGTGCATGTATTGTTCGACAGCATCGGCAGCCTCGACCTGGGCAATTCGTATATAAGCGAGTTGACCGATGCCGGAGTCGAAGTTCGATCGTTCTTCCAGCATGAAAGCTGGGTCGATCGCTTTCAGCTGAACTTCCGTAACCACCGCAAGCTCGTGATCGCCGATGGGAAGGTCGGCTGGGTCGGCGGTCTGAACATCGGCGACGAATACGAATCCGAAGGCTGGCGGGACGCGCACGTGCGCATAGAGGGTCCGGCGGTGCTGAACATGCAGCTGTCGTTCCTGGAGGACTGGCGCTGGGTCACAGACGAGCTGCCTGACGTTTCGTGGACGCCGCAGGCGGCAAGCGATGCCGGCGTGCCGATCCTGGTACTTCCATCAGGCCCTGCCGACGAGTTCGAAACCGCAAGCCTGATGGTTCAGCAGTTCATCCATCTCGCCGAAAAGAGGATCTGGATCGCTAGTCCCTACCTCGTTCCCGACGAAGGCGTCATGGGGGCGCTCAAGCTGGCTGCCCTTGGCGGGCTGGACGTACGCCTGCTGCTTCCCGAAAACACCGACAGCCGTCTGGCCGGCCTGGCCGCATACACTTACATGGACACGCTGAGTGCCGCCGGCGTGCGGATCTTCCGCTACCAGCCGGGACTGATGCACGAAAAAGTGTTTCTGATCGACGACCGCGGCGCGGCCGTCAGCACGGCGAACATGGACAACCGCTCCTTCCGGCTGAATTTCGAACTGACTGCACTGGTCGCCGATCCCGCATTCGCCGGCGAGGTCGAACAGATGTTCGAGCTCGATTTCGCGAGTTCACGCGAGATGGAGGACAACGCAGTTGCCGACATGGCGCTCTGGATGCGTCTTGCATCTCGAGGTGCGAACCTGTTCGCACCGGCGCTTTGAGGCTGTCCGCACATAGATGACGACCGCGGCCTGGTTCATACTGATCGGGCTGTTGCTCCTGGTGGTGGGATTCACGTTCTCCTGGCTTAAAAGCCTGCCGGTGACCTCCGCCATCGTGTACCTGCTGGTCGGCTGCCTTGTCGGGCCCATGGGCCTGGGCCTGTTTCATTTCAATCCGCTGAAGGAATCCGCGCTGCTCGAGCTCCTGACCGAACTCGCGGTTCTGATCTCGCTTTACTGTGCCGGGGTAAAAATGCCCGCGCCGATCACCTGGCCGCGCTGGCGTACGCCCGTCCTGCTCGCGGTTGTATCGATGTCGCTTACGGTCGGACTGGTGACGATGTTCGGCTACTACTGGCTCGCTCTGCCGCTGGGGGCGGCAGTGCTGCTGGGCGCCGTGCTCGCCCCGACAGATCCCGTCCTCGCAACCGAAGTCCAGGTCCGTCACGCCGATGACGCCGACCGTCTCCGCTTTTCATTGACCTGCGAGGCCGGAATCAACGACGGCAGCGCCTTCCCGTTCGTCATGCTCGGGCTGGGCCTGCTGGGCCTGCATGACCTTGGCGACGGCGGAGGGCGCTGGCTGGTCGTTGACGTCATCTGGGCGACCCTCGCCGGAATCGGCATCGGCGTCCTGACCGGTTGGGCTGCCGGCCGCCTGGTGCATCATCTGCGCACTGCGTTCGCCAATGTGGCGTTTCTCGAGAGCTTTCTCGGCCTGGGCCTGATCGCCTTCGCCTACGGGATCTGCCTGCTGGCAGGCGCCTGGGGCTTTCTTGGCGTGTTCAGCGCGGCGGTCGCTTTACGACATACCGAAGTTAAAATGGCTGCTCGGAGAGCCGAGTCGTTGCGAATGGCTCGGGCTGACGGGACCGGCGAGTCCGAAAGCGACGACATCCAGGTGCACGTAAGCGAAAGCTCTCTGGTCTACAACGAACATCTCGAACGAATATCGGAGATCGTCCTTGTGCTGATGATCGGGGGTTCGCTGTTCTGGAATTCCTGGAGCTGGCGAGCGGTCGGCCTTGCGGCATTCCTTTTCCTCGTCGCCCGCCCGATCAGCGTTTACCTTGGGCTGTTGGGAAGCGGGTCTTCGATGCGTATCCGCCACCTGGCCGGCTGGTTCGGCGTCCGCGGAATAGGCTCCATGTATTACCTGATGTACGCCATTCAGCATGGTTTGCCGGAAGACCTGGCGCTGGAACTGCTCCACCTGACGCTGGTCGCGGTCGCGCTGTCGATTCTCGTGCACGGCCTTTCCGTCAAGCCCGCATTCGCGCTCTTCTGGCGCTCATGATTCGGTTAAGGAACCTCTGAACAAGTCTGCGCGGGCGCGACGGACACTTTGCGGGAGGCTCCGGATCGGCTTGGGCGAGCGCGGTTTGGTTGTTCCAAATAAGCAAGCTCAAACGAGGCGGAGGCCCCGCAAAGGCCCGTCCCATCCGGGTTTCGCCGGAGAAGCCGCATCTCGCACGCGACGCGACTCGGGCGTAGCGACGGCTACTGTCACTCGTCACGGCACGCACGATCTGAGGCTTCTCCGACCGAAACGCGCTCCACGCAGACTTGTTCAGAGGTTCCTTAAGTAAGCGTGGCAACGAACAGACGCGAGAATCCGTCACGTCCACAATGGGTTTCACTTCCCGACGGCGATTGATTGTGCCTTCGACGACCGTGGCCCGATAACATTTTCGTTATCCGGGTAAAACCTTCTGGAGAACAACGTATGAATACCCTCAAATATTTCAAGTACCCCGCATTTCTCGTTCCAGCCTTTGCAATGGGAATTTCCATGGCGTCGGCCGACGAACATGAGTGCGACTGCCCGTGCGCCAAGGAAACCGCTTCCATGAGCGCGAAGCACGATGGCGCCATGCACGATGGCGATCAATCGGTAGCCGGCGAGATGCACGAGAATTCGGCTCGCGACAATGCCGTTTTCACTTCCGCCAATTCGGCCAATGCCGCCAAGCCCTCGGCCAATGCCAACAAAAAGGACTACCTGGCAGTCAAGCCGGCCGGCAATTACTTCTCGACCAACATCATCGGTCAGGAAGTCACCAACAATCGTAACGATGAAGTCATCGGCACGGTTGAAGAGATTCTGATTGACCGCAATGGACAGGTTGGCGCAGTGATTCTGAGCATCGGCGGCCTGATGGGTCTTGGTGAAAAAGACGTAGCCATAGCGTGGAATCAGATCGAGCGCACGATGGATGACGACAACGAAGTCAAGCTCTCCGTCGACTTCTCCGAGGCCAGTCTTGCCGACGCACCCACGTTCGTCCGCAAGTAAGCCTCTCAGTTGAGCTACAGGGCCCCGCCGCGCATCCAATTGGCGGCCGGGGCATCTTCGAACAAGCAAGAAAGAACCAGCAACAACAAAGCGAGCATAAGACATGAAAAACAATTCCAATGAACGTGCAGCGAATGCACACGCACCACACCGGACAGTCGATGCGGCAGCGGCAGGCGCACATGAAGCGGTCGATTGGACAGCCGATGCAGCCAACAATGCAACCGACAGCCTGAGCGATACAAGCCAGGAAATGAAGGCCACACAGGAACGATGGCTTGCTACAGCGCGTGACTACGTACAGGAGCATCCGGCGACGGCCCTCGGCATCGCACTTGCCGGCGGCTATCTATTCAGTCGCATCTTCAGCGCGCGTTAGCCGCGGTCTTTCACGAATGTCTCGCCATCCGGATCAACGTTCGAATCGCGGCGAAGATTCCACTTCCGAGGCGTCCGGGCAACGGTTCGGACTGCTGGAGGGGGTCGGTTCGCTGGGACGGGAGCTAAACGGAGTCTTTCATGACCATCTTATTCTTGCTGCCCTGGAAACGCGACAGGCAGGCGAAAGCCTCGTCAAGATCGTTGCCATGGGCGTGATCACCGCATGCCTGTTGTTGAGCGCCTGGCTGGCGCTGGCAGGGTCGATCGTGATCGTTCTGGTCCAACACTCGCTGTTGACGGCCGGCAGTGCACTGATGCTGGTCTTCGCCGTCCATTGCCTGCTTGCCATGCTGCTCGTTGCAGCCATTCGAAACGGCAGCCGGAATCTGATGTTCCCGGCAACGCTCGGTCGTCTCAAGCCCGCAGATTCCGATATGAGCGGGTCTCGGTGAAGATTCATCGAAAAGGATGGTTCGGCGGCAGTTCACGGTCGCTCACTCGTCAGATCGTGCTGATCGAAAGGCGCCTGGACAGGCGAAGGGCGGACGTGCTCGAAACGGCCTTGTCGCTCAGATCACGATTTCTGTCTGATCTTGCGTCGCCGAAAGGCCTGTGGATTGCAGGATGCGCGGGGTTTCTGCTTGCCGACTGGGTCCACCGACCGAAAATCGAAGCGACCGTGGCCAGCGAGCAACCGGCGGCTGCACAGCGCCAGCAATCGGCGCCCTTATCGAAGGTGCTGCCCTTGGTGAAACTCGCGCTCGATCTGGACAGGCTCTGGCTGAACGAAAATGCCGGACGCATCCGTCCCCGGGCCGGATAGCCGGATACTTACGGCCGGGGCGTCAACCGAACGCGGGACAACATTCTGTCGGCGTCGTTTCCCGCGCCATCCCTGGGATAGAATGATCTCGGGTTCGGCATCTTCTGGATCCGAAAAAACGGAGGCAACCGAGCCATGACCACTACCAATACGACCTGGACGGAAGAATTGCGCGCCGATGCCGAGGGACGACTGGGCAGTGGGACGGCACCTGCCACCGCAGGCTGGGGGGTCGGGACCGAGGCGCTGTCACTTCTGTACCGCCTCGCCAGCGATCCGGAAAGTTCGAGCGACGCCCTGAAACTGCTGCATGAATTGCAGACCTACCAGGTGGAGCTGGATCTGCAGCATGCCCAACTGGCAGAGAACGAACACGAACTGGCCCAGCAGCTCGCCCATTTTCAGACGCTCTATGATCATGCGCCGGCAGCCTACCTGGTTCTCGGACGGGACGGCCGCATTCTTCGCTCCAATCGGGCTGCAAGCGAGTTGTTCGGACTGGACGCGGGACAGCTCCAGAACCATATGCTGCCCAACCTGCTGAGCCAGGAAAGCAAGCGGGCAATCGTGTCCGCACTGGAAAATGCGGAGGCCGGCAATGCCACCGGGGCCTTCCAGGTGCGCGCGCTGGACGCCCGTCCCCTTTGTCTTTATTCCGACATTGCCCCGGGAGAGGATGCCGTCCTGATGCTGGTGTGTCCGGAAACCCCCGCCCCGGGAAGTTGATCCCGAAAGTCATGTGTAGCAACCCCCGCAGTGGCTGATCAGCCCGCCAACGATATTGTCGACATCGTCGGCATCGGTGCCTCGGCCGGTGGGCTGGATCCGCTGGAACAGTTCATGGCGCATATCCCGGCCGACAGCGGCCTGGCCTATATCGTCGTCCAGCACCTGTCACCGTCTGAAGAAACCGTATTGTCGGAGTTGCTGCAACGCGTCACCTCACTGGGCGTGCATGAGGCAAAGCAGGATGAGTCGGTCAAACCGAACTGCGTTTATGTCATCCCGCCAAACACCGAGATCCGCGTGGTCAAGGATCGCCTGCGGCTGGCCACGCCGACCGAACCGAGGGGCTTGCGACTACCGATCAATGTGCTGTTTTCGTCCCTGGCCAGTGCCCGCGGGAGAAATGCCGTTGCCGTTGTGCTGTCCGGCATGGGATCGGACGGCACCCTGGGTATGCAGGCGGTCGGGGCGGTCGGCGGCCTGACGGCAGTGCAGACACCGGAATCGGCCCAGTTCGATTCGATGCCCAAAAGTGCAATCGCCGCCGGGTGCGATGACATCGTGGACACGCCCGAGGCGTTGCCGCCACGAATCCTGGGCTACCTCCGACAGATTGAGGGTCCGGTTGCGGCCGACCCGGAAGCGACCGGATCAAAATCGGAGCAGGACGCCATGCAGACCATCATCGGGCTGCTGCAGAAGCGAACAAGACATGATTTTTCGCAGTACCGCTCCAGCACCCTGAACCGCCGCATGCAGCGGCGCCTGGTCATTCACGGTTTGAGCAAACTGACCGAATACGCCAGCCTGCTGGCCGACAACCCGCAAGAAGTGGATCTGCTGTTCAATGAAGTGCTGATCGGCGTGACCGATTTTTTCCGGGATCCGGAGGTCTGGGCGCACTTGGCCGATACTGCCATTCCCGAGCTCCTGGGCAGGAAGGAGAAGGGGACGGGACTGCGCGCCTGGTGTGTCGGTTGCTCGACCGGCGAAGAGGCCTACTCCCTGGCTATGACCATGGCCGAAGCCATGGATGGCCAGTCACGCGATTTCAAACTGCAGATTTTTGCCACCGACCTCAGTCCGGATGCGATTGCACGTGCGCGACGGGGAGAGTATCCGCTCACCATCGAGTCAAGCGTTGGCGAACGACGCCTGGCGCGGTTCTTCAGCAAGCAGGACAATCACTACCGGATCAACCAGTCGATCCGCGACCGGGTCTTGTTCGCACAACATGATGTGATCCTGGACCCGCCATTTACAAAGCTCGATCTGATTTCCTGCCGCAATCTGCTGATCTATTTCGATCCGCAGCTGAAAAGAGGCCTGCTGCCCTTGTTCCATTACAGTCTGCGCCCCGGTAGCCTGCTGTTGCTTGGAAATTCCGAATCCGTCGGCCGACTCGGCCACCTGTTTCAGCCCCTGAATTCCAGGCTGCGGCTTTTCCAGCGCCAGGATCGCGCTGTGCGCGGAGGGCCTGATTTCCTGCTCAATTCCTATCCTCCGCTTTCGCGAAAAGCCAAGGAGCGCGCCGTGAAAAAGCCTGAACCTTTTTCGTCCGGTCAATCCAGCGAAAGCCTGCAAGCGGCAGCCGACAAAATTTTGTTGCAGGTCTATGCGCCGGCGGCAGTCGTGCTGAACCGCGATGCCGATATCGTCTACATCAGTGGCCGTACCGGGAAGTACCTGGAACCGGCGGCCGGCAAGGCCAACTGGAACATCCACGCCATGGCCCGCAAGGAATTGAGGGCTCCCCTGGCGAAGGCCATCAAGAAGGCAGCCGCTGAAGCCGCCTCGGTCAATCTGCATGGCCTTGAAGTCGACACTAACGGCAGGTCGCATCGGGTGGACCTGACCGTCCAGGCCTTGCAGGAGCCGGCCAGCCTGCGCGGACTGATCATCGTCGTGTTTCGCGATGCACCGGCTCTGCCCACGTCGGCCGAGTCCGGCAAAGGCAAGGGATCGCGCGCAAGGCAAGCCGATGCCCAACGCCACCAGGATGAAGTCCAGGCCCTTCGCGAAGAGTCCCAGCGTCACCGTGAAGAAACCGAAGCGGCGCAGGAGGAGCTGCAATCGACCAATGAAGAGCTGCAGTCGACCAATGAAGAGCTGACCACCTCGAAAGAAGAGTTGCAGTCCATGAACGAGGAACTGCAAACCATCAACACTGAAATGCAGAGCCGGCTGGATGACCTCATGCTGGCCCAGAGCGACATGCAGAATGTCCTCAACAGCATCGAAATCGCGATTCTGTTCCTGGATCGGGACCTGAACGTACGCCGCTACACCGAACGCGCCGCCAGCATTGTCAATCTGCGCGAAAGTGATGTCGGCCGCCCCTTGAGCGACCTGACGACAAGTCTCCAGTACCCGGACCTGCAGCGTGATGCCACCGAAACCCTGCGTAGTCTGAAACCGACCGACAAACAGGTGCAATCATCGGATGAGCGCTGGTTTGCCGTTCGCATCATGCCCTACCGGCGCCTTGACGACGTGATCGACGGGGTCGTGATCACGATGGTCGACATTACCGAGACCAAGCAGCTCGAGCGGTCGCTGCGCGACGCTGGCAAGTGACTGACAGTTGCGCCACGCGCTGAGGTTTGGCGCCCGCGCCGGGTGCGGGCGCCAAACCTCAGCGCGTGGCGAAATGGTTTTGAAGTTGAAGTCAGAAGTTGAAGTTGAAGTTGAAAACCGCCCGCATTCGGCACGGGTGTACCCAAGGGTCGATTACTCCCAATCGAACCGAGTATGTGACCCGCCTCCCACATTCGAAATTTTAAGCACGAAAAACACTTGACGCGGGTACCAGGCACGGCCGAGGATGCTGCATGGTGTTTGGTTCAGGATGGTTTTTCTCGTGATCGGGAGAGAAGGTATCAATAGCGTTTGTGCGAGATTCGGCGGCCTGCTTCTCGTCCTGTCCTGCGCGGTCTCGGTCGCCCATGCCGGTCGTGAGCATGACTATGACTATCCGGCCCGTGCTTACCTTGAACAGAACCTGACCCAAGCGGCCGAACGGTTTCCCGGCGACCTGCCCTACCAGCGCTGCTGGGCGGCGGCCACTGCGGTCTGGGAATACACCCAGGATCGATTCGGACCGCAACAGGCCCGAGCCTGGCTTACGCCCTGGTGGCACGGCGGGCAATGGCAGGCGCTGTGCGACGGCCGGGGATTGCGCGCCGCGCAATCGCGCCACTGGGGGATCACCTGTCCATATCGTTCCTGCCCGGAAGGCGAAGGGCCCTACATCAGCATCAATCATGACCGCATCTATTCGGGCCAGCTGCCGGAACCCTGGCTAAACGGTCGCTACTACTATGTCATGGCGCATGAAATGGCGCATGCCATTGGCCACTACTACGGTGATCCGAATTGGGCCGATGATCACTGGGCCGACGCAGTGGCGCGCACCTTCGGCGCCGAGGTCTGTCTGCATTCGCCATACTGCCGTCGCGACCCATCGTCCCCGGAGTTTGAACCGCAAGCCCAGGCGCGGAATCTGGTCGTTCCGCCGACGGGGCCGAACCACGATTGACTGGGGCCGACGACGCCCCTGCGAGCGTGTTTGGGCTCATTGTGAAATGGCCGGTCCGACCGGTGCCGTATACCGCGTGGTCGACTTCTCGGCCGGATCGGTATCGATGCCCCCGGCCAGCCAGGCTTCGGCGGCGGCAGGCCCGTAAAGCCGCCGGATTCCGCGCAGATCTCCCGGCTGCAGTTTATCGAAGGCCTCGGTGTAGCGAAACGCCATCACCTGACCGGACGGCCCAGGATGGTCCAGGCCGATGGCGTGACCGATCTCGTGGATCAGCGTGTAGCGGATGTCGTAGACGCCCTCGTCACCGTCGAACCCGACCTTCCATTCGTGTTCGGGATTCAGGCACACCAGCGCCTGGTCGATGGTGCGCACGCCGCCGTCGGTACCGGGCACGTAGGAAACGTTGGCGAATGCCTGCCCGCGCGGCCGACCCTGGGCACCGAGAACGATGTCCGCATCCCGCACATCATCAACCTCGTGAAACGACAGAGCGGCAGCGCGCTCCCAGACCCGGAAGGCGGCCGCGGTCTCGCGTACCAGCGTCTCCCTGGAGAGATTCCGGCCGAGCAGATCATCGATCCGTGTCAAATCCCCACAATTGCGCGCATCGTCGAACCGTAGCGCCGCATCGGCAAACGCATAGCTGACCCTGGCCCCTGCCCCCAGGCGCGTATCTCCCCACTTCACCTTGTAGCCGTCCAGCTCGAGCAGCCGATACCCGTCTACACCGGCATGGGCATGCAGCGCGATTGCCAATGACACAAGACAGGCCGTTGTCGCCTTCAGCATGGGAAAGCTGGCACGCGCAATGATCCGCACCGAATCTCCTGTCTTTACAGCCCGGGCCCCGCCCCGATCCTGCGGTGGCTCTCGTTTCCGCCGGGGAACGCAAATTATCCCACTCCGTTTCGACGAAGAAACATTTGTCGAGCGACGAATTTGTAGAGCGTCGTCACGAGCCTTCCGGCCAATAGTGAGCGACTGCGCAATGTGCGAGACCGGACAGCAGGGGATCCGTCCGCCGGAGCGAAGTCAGGGTAATGAGACTGCAACCAGGGGACTGCGACGCATCGTGGCATCGCAAATCAGTTTTACCGCGATCTACCCAACAGCAGCAGCCCGATGCCGGCGACGGTCGAGGCCGCGCCGAGGATCAGGAACCAGGTGGTGGAGTCGGTGAAGCGACCGGTGACGGCCTCCGATACCTGGTCGCCCAGGCTCTGGGATGACTGATACGCAAAGAACAGCAGAATCAATCCGACAACTATCAATACGCCAGCCGGAATCTTGTTACTCGCCATTTCGATCTCTCCAGGTCCGGATTTAGGCAGAGATTGACAAAATGCCCGATTCGCGGCTGCTGCTCTGTGCGATACCCCACATATGCGGCCGGACCTGGATTCGGCCAGGAAACCTCTGAATTGCTCTGCCCGGGCGCAACGATTTGCTCAAGTCGAAACACTTAGTGTGCGGAAGCGTACAGATAACCGCCGGTCGAACACGCATTATCCGGATGCACCTCTGACTCGGTTTATCAACCGAAGGACTGAAGATCATGCTGTTTACAATTGCCGTAATTCTCGTCGTGCTATGGGCTCTGGGGCTCGTTTCCGGAACCACCCTGGGCGGTTTCGTCCACCTTCTGCTCGTGATCGCAATCATTGTGGTGGCGTTTCAGTTGATCAGTGGCCGCAAGGTCGGGTAAGGCACCTCTGAACACTTCTGGGAACCGTTGACACAGATCCGGCCGCAACGGCCGGTTTTGTACCCGGGCGGGGAGATGGAAGCAACATCACAACAACGTTCAATCGCCTGCCAGTGCCAGCCCTTTCCTTTCTTATTCAGTTCCGTTCACAAAACTACTCTCTCGCTGAGTGTGGGTCAGCGCACCGACCGAATGCGGCTGTTTGATTCACCATCCAGCACAAATCGCTGAGGCATCGTTCGCTGACCCCTGACCGAGAAGGCTCGCTTTCATGAACACAATCACCCAAATGCGAAAATCAAGGTGACGGCTTTGGCCCGCGACCACCGCGGCAACAGGCTGATAGACGCCCTTCCACCGCGGCAACGCGCAAAACTGATTGCTCGGTGCGAGCTGGTGCCTACGCTGTTCGGAGACCGTCTTGCAGACAAGGCCGGCCGGATCCGGCACGTGTATTTCCCGCTGACCGGATTTACGTCGCTCGTCATCATCATCGATGGGCATAAGCCGCTGGAACTGAACATTATTGGAAGCGAAGGTATGCTGGGGGCAGAAATGGTCCTCGGCACGAATATCGCGCCCTATACCAGCGTTGTACAGGGATCCGGTACGTCGCTGCGCCTGAGCGGCTCGACGTTCGCATCGCTGCTTGATTCGAGCACTGAATTGCGCGATATCTGCAACCGCTACTTTTATGTACTGGTGGAACAGCTTGCACAGTCGATCGCCTGCAACTGCTTTCACGAGGTATCCCAAAGGCTGGCGCGCTGGATCCTGATGACGCACGACCGCGCCGAGGGAGACGAGTTGCAGCTCACTCACGCGTTTCTCGCCACGATGTTGGGCGTGCGCCGCAGCGCGGTAACCATTGCCGCGGGACATCTCCAGGAACAGCAGCTGATCAGTTACTCGCGCGGCCGAATCCTGGTAATTTCGCGCAGTGGTCTCGAAGAACTGTCTTGTGGGTGCTATGCGGCGGGCGTGAGAGCTTACGAGAACGGGTTGCCGTCGAGCCCGGGCAATCGGGCAACCGGGTAGATCCCCCCGGTTCAGGACGAGCCGTGCGCCGGCGTTGCGTTGGCGGCAACGGCGGCCTTATGCTGCAACATCTCCTGGTCCGCTTTTCGCACAAGTGCATGCAGTTCTTCACCGTCATCCGGATATACGCTGACTCCGATACTGAGCGACAGGTCGATGGCCTGCCCGGCAATCAGTTCGGGCCCTGCCAGTGCCGATTGCAGCTTCTTCGCGACCAGCGCCGGATCCCCGGCCTTCCGGATCTCACTGAGCAGCACCACGAATTCGTCGCCGCCGTAGCGGGACAAGGTGTCGGATTCACGCAGACAGCCGTGAATAAGCTGCGCTACCGTGATGAGTACTTCATCTCCGGCGTCGTGGCCAAGGCTGTCGTTAATCGATTTGAACCGATCGATATCGATGAACAACACGCCGATCTTCCAGTGGTGCCGCCGTGCCATGCGGCGTGCCAGAGAGAACTGTTCGTCGAGCGCGAACCTGTTCGCTTTCCCGGTCAGGGGATCCTGCCGCGCCAGGTAGAGCATTCTGTCCACCATGGCATGAGAGAACCTGACGTCGCGGAAGATGATCACCGCGCCGAGCATCCGGCCATCCTTGTCATGAATGGGCGCCGCGCTATCCTCGATTTCGACCTCGGAACCGTCTCGCCGGACGAGAACGCTGTTGATGGCGAGCTTCACGGCATGGCCCTCCTCGACAGCGTGCAGGCCAGGGTCGCGAACGGGTTGGCCGGTCGTGGCGTCGACAACCGTGAATACGTCGGCCAGCGTCCGGCTGGCAGCCTCATCCAGAGTCCAGCCGGTCATCTTGACGGCAGTCGCGTTCATGTAGGCAATATTGCCGTCACAGTCCGTGCTGATCACGGCATCCGCAATCGAGTCCAGCGTAACCCGGGCAAGATCGTTGAGCTCGAACGCACTACTCATCTGTTGCGAACCCGAATCGCGCGATGAATCGGGACCTGCTTCGGCTGGAAGTTCACCGCCCTCGTTCTCCCAGGCCTCGACTTGCTGCGCCTTTGCACGTCGCTTGGGGGACCGTTCGTCCATGTTTTCTTACCTGTCGCCGCCCAGACGGGACCTCCCCCGCATACGTGCGGAGGAGGTTGCGCCGGGCTGCCTTGGAAAAGTTCTCACTTGCCGGCAACTGCAGGCGGATTCTCGATGATGATCTCGACCCGGCGATTCTGCTGGCGGCCTGCCGCTGTCTGATTGCTGGCGATGGGTCGCTCCTGGCCGAGGCCGAGGGCCGAAAGCCGGTTGGCCTCGACGCCACGCTGAGTGAGATAGCTCAGGACGGACTCGGCTCGACGCTGCGACAAGCCGAAGTTGTAGGCACTGGCGCCGACATTGTCGGTATGGCCCTCGATTTCGACGCGCCGCTCGGGATAGCGCTGGAGAAAGCCGACCAGTCTTTCCAGGTGCCGGTCGGCGCCGGGTTCCAGGACCGCGCGGTCGGTGGCGAACAACAAATCGCCCAGCGTCAACACCAGGCCCCGGTCGGTGATCTCCGCTTCAAGCGTGTCGATCTGGCGCTGCAAGTCATTCGCCTGTGCGGCTGCATCGGCCAGGGTCTGCGCTTCGGAGCGTCGGGCTGAAGCGGCATCCCGGCGCGCTGCCTCGGCATCGGCCGAGGCCCGGGCTTCCGAATATCGGGCCGCATCGGCGTCGACGCGCGCCGCAGCGGCGCCGGCCGTCGCTTCTTCCTCCGAGAGCCGTGCCGAGCTGGCTGCACGACGTGCCGCGTCGGCATCGGCCATTGCCCGTACCTCGGCGTAGCGGGCCAACGAGGCCTCATCCTGGGCCCTGCTGGCGTCGCCGCGGGCGCGATATGCATCGTCTCTGGCGCGATTGGCGTCGGCGCGGGCAAGTTCGGCCTCGCGGGTTCGTGCCATCAACCTGGCCTGTTCGCGCTCTTCGACCAGAGCGGCGCGCTGCTCCAGGGCGTAACGTTCGGTCGCCCTGGCCCGGGCGATGTCGATCCTGCGCTCGGCCATGAAAACACGATGTTCGCCAAGTCGGGATTCGACGTCGGCCAGCGGTTGCTCGGCAGTGCGAACCGCAGCTTCGGCCTCGCGCAGTTCCAGCGGGACGCGTTCGGCCAGGTTCCGGTCAGCTTGCAGCGCGCTGAGCTTGCTGCGGGCCTCATCCGCACCCGGAGGGCTGGACGGCGTGGTTGCGCAGGCGGCGAGAAACAGCAGCGAACTCAATACTGCCGAGGTACGGCCTGCCCGTCTGATCTGGATTGTGGTCAAGACTCTCATTGTTGGTCTCCTGTGCGGCGCATTTCGTCGACCAGGGCTTGTACGCCCCGGCTCAATTCCTGGTTTGATTCGATTGCCTTCGATGTTTCCGTCGCTGCAGATGCCAACTCGGCGGCAACCCTGGCCTCGTCGGCAAGCAGCTCGGCTTCGCGCATGTTCTCGCTACGTACGGCACGCTCGGCCATCTGCAAGCGCTGGCGCGCATCATTGAGCTCGGCACCCGCGTACTTCTGGGCGTCCGAACGCTCGGCACTGGTGATGGCCTGCTGCGCTGCCGAAAGGGAGGCCGTAGGCGCCGGCTGGGTGACGGCGCAGCCGGCTGACAGCAGCATGAGCACTGCCACGCCCACGCCCAATGAAAGGCGACGCGAAGACGAACAGCGCAGGGGGGTGAACAAGTTCGGTTTGATCATTTCATTTCTCCGTAAAGGGCGGCCATTCAGCATCCGCGCCAGGTACGATCAAGAGGTTGGCGGCTGTCTGAAAGGTCTTCATGGTGCGTTTTTTTCGCAAAATTCATTGGGCTCGTCAGAATCTATCGTGACTGCCCGTCCGCGTCGGCTCGTTGAACCACATATCAATGCAACCAACCCGAGCGCCGGTCGATTCGTTTGCCGGCCTTTGTTTTTACCTCGACATCTGTTGCCGGATTTCAGCGTCCAGCTGCTTGATGTACCCGTGAACGTCATGCGACAGCCGCAGCTTGTCCTGGTCCGCCTGGCTGATGGATTGATCCTCGTATATCAGTGCATGAGCATCCCCCAGCGCCTTGCCGAGCATGAAAACGACTTCCAGAAGTTGCATGTTTCTCTTGAGAAGCTCGTCGATCTGCTTCAATGCTCCCTGAAGCTGAACCCTTGGCTCCGGGCTTTCCAGGCAGCTGTACTTCTCCGGCTGCGTTCGCAATCGCCAGCGCGTACGCTTGAACTGCGCAGCCTGATTTCCGACGATTCCCATGAGAATTTCGGGTTGGACCTGCCTCGCTGGGTCGCCATGGCCGTTCATTGTGTAGGTCGTCATTTCAACAATCTCGCTCTTGTATCGGCGCGAAGCGGTTACGGGACCTTCCTGCCTGTCCCTGCCACGATATGCAAATACGCAAAAATCCAGGGCGATCGAGGATCACCCGGGACATGTGTTGCTTCAGTCGCTTTTCGGCGCATTGCGGCGACGACGCATCGTCGTCATGCCGAGACCACCGAACATTGCAAGCAGACCGCCCAACGCGACCAGCGGCAGCGGGCCGGCGGTTGCCGGCAACGTCTTTTCCATGCGTGCGGGGCGCGGCTCGGCCCGGGCCAGACGCTCGGAACCTGCAGCGGGGTTGCGCGGCTCGACAACTTCAGCCATGCTTGCCTCGGACGGTTCAACTGCGAATCCGGCAGCGCCTTCCGGGACGTAGAAATTGAGCCTCTGGTTATCGCGAAGCTCGGAGAACGCGTATTCGCGGTTATCCAGGAACACGGTTTGATTGCTTCCGGGCCTCAGAGAAACGACCCCCTGGGATCTGCCTCGGCGGTTCAGGAAATCGACATCGAAGGTCCCGTCGCTGTTAATTCCCTCGAATTCGGCTTCGAAGCGGGCCCATTCCTTTCCATCGACCACGATAACCTCGTGGCACGAGTCCATCACCCAGGGGTAATTGGTCAACAGGGATTTGTGCCAGTCCACGTTCTGGCAGCTGGAGAGGTCCGTACCCGGCCGCGGCAGATCGCTGCGGTTCATTGATTCCTGGGCGGCGATGGCCGAAGAGCCGATCATTCCGGCGAGTAACAGCGCCGCGACCGAGGTCTGCTTGCAGTTCATAAACGTATTCATGATCATTATTCCTATTGCTGGTATGAGTTACGGAACAGCCACATCACATGCGGCCCTCCGGCACATTCGGGCGAACTGAAACCTGTTCGCCTTGTGTGACCTGTTATTGCGTCGAGTGATCAAGCTAGGGAGCCGTCAAATTTCCAAAAGGTATATCTGTGCTCCAGGCGCTTTTGGCTTCACAGACTCCAGAATGACCTTTCGCGATAGACGCGTCTGTTCGGCAGCGAACGCTGCCCCATGCGCAGGAAAGCATTACCGCCTTGGTGGGTTTCCGAACAGACTCGAAGACGGTGCTGGTCGATGCTTCTCACTTTGACCCCGGGAACAGCCCGGGAAAGGAAACGAAGGGATGAACAAGAACCAGGTGAAGGGCCGAATGAAGCAGGCCAAGGGCAAGGCGAAGGAGGTATTCGGACGTCTTACCGGCAACAAGAGCTTGAAATTCAAGGGCAAGTCAACGAACGCCGCCGGAAAAGCACAGGTGCAGGCCGGCAACCTGCAGAAAAAATACAAGGAACCCTCCAAATGAACCCGAGGATCTTCAGGCAACCCGCGCAGAGTTGTTCAGAGCTTCCCTACAGGACGTAATCCTGGAGCCGATCGGTCTCGCGCTTGACCACCTCGTAACACTCGCAGCACCGCTCTTCCAGCTTCGGGCGATCCAGCACCGTGATATGGCCGCGCTGGTAGCGGATGATGCCGGATTTCTGAAGCTTGCCGGCCGCCTCGGTCACGCCTTCGCGCCGGACGCCCAGCATGTTGGCGATCAGTTCCTGGGTCATGGTCAGCTCGCAGGTCGGCAGGCGATCCATGGACAACAGCAGCCAGCGGCAAAGCTGCTGGTCGATCGAATGATGACGGTTGCACACGGCGGTCTGCGACATCTGCGTGATCAACGCCTGGGTATAGCGAAGCATCAGCATGCGCATTTCGGGATACGCGTTGAATTCGGTCTTGAGTTCGGCCGCGGGCAGCCGCCAGGCCTTTCCGGCACTCTGGACAACCGCCCGGCTCGGCGTGCTCGCCCCGCCCATGAAGACCGCGATCCCGACGATGCCCTCGCAGCCGACCACCGAGATCTCGGCCGACGCGCCGTCTTCCATCACGTACAGCAGCGAGATGATGCAGTCGATCGGGAAATAGACGTAATCAACCTTCTGCCCGGCCTCGTAAATCGCCGTGCCCAGATCGAGATCGACGTGCTTCAGACGGAGGAAAATGCGTTCCCTGGCGTCTTCGGACAAGGCGTCGAGAAGGCGATTGTTCGATGTGTCCTTTGCAGAAATC
>JAABSN010000328.1 GCA_011390385.1 Thioalkalivibrio nitratireducens
GATGCAGGCCATGACGGATGTCAGCCGCCGGTCATGGGCGGAAAGACCGCCAGTTCGCGTGCTCCATGCAGCGATGCGTCCAGGTCAGCCAGTTCGTGGTCGATCGCCACGCGCAGCGCGCCAAGGTCGGCGAGGGCCATCGCGTACCGGTCGTCACGGGCTGCCAGCTCTGCCAGAAGCGCGCGCGGGGTCGCTGCCGTTGTGCTGACCTGTTCGCGGTGCATGCCGATCCTTTCGCGCACCCACGCGAAGTAGACGATGTCCAGTGTGGCTTGCGTCAAGTGCGGCATGGGGTGTCTCGAATTTGCATGTGTCGGGCCCGTGGAGTCGGGGAGGCTTTCAAGGACGTGGTTGGCCAGGGACGGGGTCGGTGAGGTAGGGCAGGGATTTTTGGAAATAGTCCCATCCGGTGATTGCGGTCAGACAGGCCGCGATCCAGAAAAGCCCCATGCCGATGCCACTTGCAAGGGCGCTTGCCGTGGCCATGACGGTTCCGTCATGCCCGCCAAGACCGAGGGACAGAAGCAGAAGCGTGATTGCCACCATCTGCGCGGTGGTCTTCCACTTTGCCAGCCGCGTGACCTGCAGTCGCTTCGCATCGGCTCCAAGGTATTCGCGGAGCCCCGACACGAAAACCTCGCGGAACAGAATGACCGTCGCAGGCACGAGAAACCAAGCGTCGAGTTCGAAAAGCCCGACCAGCAGGGCCAACGCCGTGATGACCATGGCCTTGTCGGCGATCGGATCCAGCATGGTGCCGAACCGGCTGATCTGGCTCCAGCGTCGTGCAAGATATCCGTCGCACCAGTCCGTCACGGCGGCCGCAACGAACAGCCCGAGTGCGACCCAGTCCGCCAGCGGTCGCGGCAGAGCAACGAATACAAGTGCAAGCGCAGGCGCAGAGACCAACCGCAGAACCGTCAGAGTATTGGGAATGTTCCAGATCATGCGAGCGATGTAGCCGAGACCGGAGCATCATGGAAGCGGCTTGGACCGTCGATCCGCCACACGCCGAATGTCGTGCAATCTGGAGCAGCACTGTCCCCACCCAAATGGCGGGAACAGTGCTGAGCTGTTGTCACTGCGCCGGCAGATCAGCCGGCTGTTCTACCGCTGCATCGGACGTGGGGGTGTCCAATGCTTCCATGCGCGCCGCAAGAGCATCGCGTTGTGAACGGGCACGGTCCACGATGTCGATCGGTCGATCAGACCAAAGCTCCAGCGCCACATCGTACAGCGCAAGCGACTCCTCATTACGATCAAGCGTCTCATAGAGCCGTGCCAGATGATACTGCACCATGGGATCGCCGGGCAGGCCAGCAGCCGCAGGTTCAAGGTTATCCAGCGCTTCGTCCAGATTACCCAGCCGATACGCAATCCAGCCGTAGGTGTCCTGAAACGCGGGGAAATCCGACCCGCGCAGGCGCCGCGCAATGACGTAGGCTCGTTCAAGGCTTTCCACATCATCGCGATACGTCGTGATCATGCTCGCAAGATTGTTCGCGATGATCGTCGAGTTCGAGTCGGCCTCGTAGAGGTCCTCGTAAATCGCGATGGCCGCATCGATGCGCCCGATCTGTTCGGAAAGACCGGCCTTGATCCATCTCAGGTTCAGCGATGCAGGGACTACCTCCAATGCATCATCCACGACGGAAATGGCCTCGGCGATATCACCGGCTCGAACGGTCGTGGCGATAAGGGCACGCCAGACAGCCTCGAGTTCGGGTTCACGTTCCAGAATTTCCCTGTAGATGAGTTTGGCCGTGTCGAAATCTCCCTCGGTCGCCGTCAGCGCGGCATTGAGAAAGAGAACCCCGACACGATTCGGACTGTCGTCGGGCGTGTCCGCGAGAAGGTCGTTCATGAAACCCCGCGCCTCTGCGATTTCCCCGTTTGCAAGGCGTGTCCGGATAATCGTCGTTTGTGCCATAAGGGCCGATCGGCCTTCGGTGAGCATGCTCATCATGAGCTCGATGCTCTCGTCCGTTCGCGCCGACCGCTGGAAAACTGCCGCCTGAACGATGTTCGCCAGTGCTTCGCCCTCTTCTGTTCCCAACCCGCGCAGCGCGGCGACCACCTGTTCGGCACGCCCGAGATCCCCCATCGCCAGATATGTTTCCGACAGGAGCCGCAGAAGATCGATGTTCGTGGGCGACAGCCGCAGAGACTGGAGCAGGATGTCCTCTGCACTGAGGTATTTCTCATCGGCGATCAGGAACCGCGCATAGCGCAGCGATTCTGCAGGTGCCGCATTTGACGCTGTCACCGCTAGGGCAAGGCTTTCTGCCATGAGCTCACGGTTACCGTCCCGCTCATAGGCGCGCGCCAGCAGCGTGATTGTCTCGGGATCGTTCGAGTTTTGGTCAAGAGCCGTGCGCAGCGCCAAAACCGCTTCCCGAACGCGGTCCTCTTCAATCAGCCAGTTTGCAAGAAGTTTCAAGGCGTTGGTGTTCACCGCATCCTCAGCCAGCACTTCGTCGACGATTGCCCGGGCATCCTCTTCGCGGCCGGACACGAGATACATCCGTGCCAGTGTCGTTTTCATGTCCCGAACATTGTCCGTCGACTCACGGCCAGCGACCAGTGCTTCGATCTGGGATATGGCAATGTCCTGCTCTCCACTGTCGAAAAGCAGACTCGCCTTGAGCAGCCCGAAGGTGTCGTTGTCAGTACCTTCGTTCAGCAGCAACTCGGTTTCAGCGAGGGCAGCTTCCATGCCTCGGACTTGCGTCAGAAACTGGACAAGTGCCAGGCGCGGTGCCACCTCGTCGCCGGCTCGGGCCACAAGATTACGCACGAAGGCTTCGGCACCATCCGCATCGTCGTTCGCCAGATACCATCGCACGAGTGCCGTTCGAACCTCCCGATTCTCGGGGAACCGTTCGACCATGTCGCGCAGGTGATCGCCCAGGCCCGCCATGTCTTCCATCTGCGCCAAGATCGTCAGCTTGAACTGGTTCATCTGCCGATCAAGCGGCTCGACGGTCAGAGCGCCTTCAACGGTGGACAAGGCGGCGTCCAGCTTTCCATCGCGGATCAGCGAGTCTATCGCGACCTGCTGCGCCAGCAAATTTCCCGGGTCAGAGGCAACTATGTCCCGGGCCTGCTCTGCCGCTGCGTCTCTTTCCGCCGTCTGATCGTTCCGCAAGGCCTCGGCATAGGCAAGCACGACCATGACTGTGTTGAGCGCCTCGTCGTCCGGCCGAAGCAATGCCGCATCCCGAGCGGGATCGCGCGCAAGATCCCACGATCCCATTTCTATCGCAAGCTCGGCCATTGCGAGACGTGAGTCGAAATCATCAGCGTTCTGTTCCGCCACCAGCAAGTAGTGACCGAAGGCGTCTTCAGCCCTGCCGCGGTCCCTCAGGAGATCAGCATAGAGCATGCGCGCATCCCGGTGCTGACCGTTCAGCTTGAAAACTGATCGCAGCTCCAGAAGTGCCCGATCGACGTCATTCGACTCAACCAGTTCGACTGCACTTCTATACTTGGCTTCCGCTTTTTCCTCGACAGTGGAGCAGCCCGCCATGAGCAGACAGGCACCGAGGATCGTCGCAAGCAGGGACGCGCGAGAGTTCAACATCACAAAAGCCTTTGAACA
>JAABSN010000329.1:0-245 GCA_011390385.1 Thioalkalivibrio nitratireducens
ACCGGGATGTTGGGACAGAAGGAATCATCCATGAAAAGTACGAATTCCCGGCTGTCCGGAAAAGTCGCTGAGGATTCGATGTATGATCAAAATGATAAAAGAAATCCCCGCTCAGCCTGAGAATGGGCGGGGTCCCTTTCCTTACAAAAAATTAATGGAAAAAGTGAAAATAATTTTGGCCGAAATGGTCGAATTCTCAAGATAGTATAGTGTGGGCCCTGCGGGTTGCCCTTTACGTTCCTTTT
>JAABSN010000329.1:254-3594 GCA_011390385.1 Thioalkalivibrio nitratireducens
CCTCTGCAGGGCGGAATCCGACACGATTCTTGACACACACACACAGTGTCTGTGATGACGCGACGAGCGTCCGCCCGGCGCTCGCCCTCGACCCTGCGCCCGACATCAAGCCCGCGTTCGGGATCTTTGCCGCACGAGACGGCGGACCCTCACCTGACCTCCGCCTCTCGCAGGAAATCCGTTCCTCTCGCTGTTTCCGTACGTCCTTGCGTGTGTCTTCCGTACTTCGCGTTCTCCCGTCCCTCCTGCTGCTGCTCTTGCTGAACGGCGCGGGGAATATCGCACTGGGGCAGACCGAGTGGAAGGACCGATCGCCTTGCCTCGCGCCCAACGACCAGCTCAACCCGTCCGTCGCCTTGCCCTCGCAGCCCGACTTCACCGTCAGCGTCTGGGAAGACGAGCGAGATTCCGGGGATACCGGCTCGGATATCTACATTCAGCGCATCGATAACGTCACCGGAGTTTCCACCTGGATCGGGGACAAGACGAAGTATTATAATTACAACAAGATAAATGTCGTCAAGGACCGCTTCGACGGTATCGCCGTGTGCACCGCGCCGGAAGACCAGCGCAACCCCCGCGCGGCCTATGACGGCATGGGCGGCGTGGTGGTGGTCTGGGAGGATCACCGCAACGGCTTCTCCGAGGTCTACGCCCAACGCATGGTGCTTGCCACGGGTCGGCCCGATCCGGCTTGGCCCGCCGACGGCATCCCCGTCTGCCAGACCGGCGCGCGCAGCGAACGTCCGCGCGTGGTCGGAACGGCCGACGGCGCGTTCATCACCTGGATCGACTATCGCAACGACCCGGGCACGCCGCCCTACAACCGGGACATTTTCGTGCAGTACATCCAGAGCGCCACGGCCAGTTGGCCGCCGCCGCCGACCGCCTGGGTGCAGAACGGCATCCAGGTCGCCACGAACACCCGGCCCGACCAGATCAATCCCGAACTGGACACGGACAACATCTTCGCTCTCGACCTGCTCGGCAACATGACGCAAGGTGTGGTCGTGACCTATCAGGATGACCGCTTCACCGGGTTGTCTTCCGGACAGCCGGTGTGGACGGTCTTCGCCAATCGCATCGACGCGAACGGCGCGCAGATGTACACGATGGGCATGCCGCCATGGCTGGCCGACGTGCCCGCGGCGCCGTCGTTCGAGCACCAGGAGTATCCGCGCATCGTGACCACCGGCAAGCAGCCGAACGTGACCAACCAGTCGGCGGTGATCGTCTGGCAGGACATGATCGAGAATCCCGTCCTTGGCTATACTGACATCTTCGCCCAGCGCCTTGACGCCAGCGGACTCACGTTGTTCGGCGGCGCGACCGGCCTTCCGGTCTGCCAGGTACCGCTCGCGCAGAGGCTGCCGCAGCCGGTGCTCTGGGAATCGGGCGATCCGCTGCTGGGGACGTACGTGCCGTACGTGACCGTGGGTTGGATCGATTACCGGAACGCGACCCTCAACGGAACGGATATTTACGGTGGACTGATCATGGCCAATGCGCCCGGCGTGATGGTCAATCCGCAGGGACCGATGGGGGAGGCTGTCTGCGTGCTGCCCTACGGCCAGGCCGAACTGACGATGGACAACCTGTTCCACAATGACAAGAACAACGAATACACCGTTTTCGCCTGGACGCATCCGACGGCGGCGGGCAAGGATATCCGCTATCAGAAAATCGCACTCCCGGTATGGATCGAACAGTGGCCGGCGGGTGGCTGGCCGGTGACGGAAGCGAAGTCGGACCAGATCCTGCCGCAGGCGAACCGCGAGGTGTTCGTCTGGCAGGACGGGCGACGGGATCCGATTCCGTACGATCTCCAAGACGACGAGAACATCTACTGCCAGACACCGGGCGACTGCACGGGTCCGACGCAGATGAACTGGCGCGACGTGTTCGCGCGATGGGCCTTCGGCACCGACGCGCGGGAGTTCCGGTATGTGACCAATCCCGAGGACGGGTCCACCTTCGTGGTCTGGACGGAGGATCGTGATCCGTACAACACACCCCAATCCATCGTGTTCATCCAGAAATTCGACAAGGACGGCGTTCCACGCTGGAGCAATAACGGCGTGGCAGTCAATGGATACAATCTGCCGCAGGGCACCGCCAGTGCGAAGCTGCCGGACGTGTGCATTTCCGACCAGGGCTCGGCGATTGTCGTGCATCAGCAGACGAGTTCCATCACCGGTCTTGAAGAATGCATGGCCACGAAATTTGATGCGGCTGGTGATTATGCGTGGGTCGCTCCGGCACTGCACGGCCGCACCTGGTCTTCGGTATATACCGTCTTGGCAGACTCGTACACCGAGCCTCGCATTCTGTCGAGTGGTAATGGTAATGCGGTGGTTGCAGTATTGGACTCGAATAGCACAAACAACGTGACGTTTCCGCATATCTTCTCTGTCGCAAGCAATGGCGCGAATATACCGATCGGTTTGATCAATACTGCAACCCAAACGTCAGTGAGCGACAATCATGATCTGCAATTCGTGTTCAACGGGATCAACGCGTACTATACGCTCACGAGGAGCTGGAGTCAACCACTCATCGTTTGTGGAGCGCTCGACCCATCCATTCTTCCTCCAAATCGTGATGATGCGCACGCAATATCGTTTGTCGGATTCGACAGCTACGATGTCATCAGCCGTGATTATCTGCTGTCTCCAAACTTCAGCGAGCTGTCCTTCGCGTATTCCATACAGTCGCAGGCTGGTGGTTCCTATGACGTGTGGGTCGGTCGCTACGGATATGTCTCCGGAGCATCCACACCACCCGCGACCTACCAGGTCACGATGAATATTCCTTACGTCGACTCGAAAATGCCCGCCATCGCGGCCGACAGCGTCGTCAACACACAGTCCGGCAAGCAGGGCGTGCTGTTGGCTTGGGATACGGAAACGCATGCGCCCGGCTACCCCGTCTCGCATCGCGTGGAGAGCAATCGTTTCAAGTTCGCGGGGGGATTTCAATGGGAATTCCCGTCACATCTCATCCTTGCCAACGGCCTTTCCGCCCCCTCGCATCCCGACATCGCCCGTGTGATCGGCAACTCGCCGCTTGTGAGTCCGGCCGGCGTCGTGGTCTGGGAAGGCGGCGGAGAGCTTGGTCCCTGCACGCCCGCGCGTCCGACGGAAATCTACGGCCAGTACGTCATCTACGACCGCAATGCCCCGAATCCCGGACCGCAATGGTCGCAGGCCGAATTGATCGCACCGGGAAGCGGGAACTATCATCAGACGCGTCCGATGGTGGACCAGTCCATGCCCGGAGGCGTCGCGGTGTTCTGGTATGATGGCCAGACCGGCAACAAGAGCATCATGGGCACGCGTTT
>JAABSN010000330.1 GCA_011390385.1 Thioalkalivibrio nitratireducens
CCGGAAGGCAAAATGGGCAAGATCGGCATCGCCGTGTCGCATCACAATCCCGACATTCTCTATGCGGCTATCGAACTCAACCGTCGAAGCGGGGGTACCTGGAAGTCACTGGACCGCGGCGAAACCTGGGAGCAGCAGTCCGAGGTGATTTCGGGAGGCACCGGCCCGCACTATTACGTGGAGCTTTATGCCTCGCCCCATCATTTCGATCATCTTTACCTCATGGATGCTTCCATGAAGCACTCCACGGACGGCGGCAAGACCTGGAACCTGGTGAATCGCCAGTATCGCCACGGAGACAACCATGCGATGGCGTTCAAGCCGAGTGACCCGGACTACATCCTGCTGGGCACGGACGGCGGCGTTTACGAAACCTTTGACCTTACCGAAAGCTGGCGCTACATGGCCAACCTGCCGGTCACGCAGTATTACAAGCTTTCGGTCGATGACGCCGAGCCCTTCTACAACATCTACAGCGGGACGCAGGACAACGGCACCCAGGGCGGCCCGTCGCGCACGGACAACGTCCAGGGCATCCAGAATTCCGACTGGAAGCTGGTCCTGAACTGGGATGGTCATGCCACGGCAACAGAGCCCGGGAATCCCGATATCGTCTACGCCGAGCGACAGGAAGGCAATCTGTCCCGGCTCGACATGACCACGGGTGAAGTGGTCGACATACAGCCCCAGGCGGGCGAGGGCGAGGATTACGAACGCTTCAACTGGGACGCGCCCATCCATGTGAGTCCCCACGAGCCATCACGGATCTATTTCGCGAGTCAGCGGGTCTGGCGGTCGGACAACCGCGGCGACAGCTGGCAGGCCATCTCGGGTGATCTGACCCGGGATGAAGAGCGCTTCGATATCGCCATCATGGGCAACAGGCAGAGCTGGGATTCGCCCTGGGACGTCTGGGCCATGTCGAACTACAACACCATCACCTCACTGTCCGAGTCGCCCCTGGTCGAGGGACTCATCTATGCGGGCACGGATGATGGTCTTCTGCAGGTGACCGAGGATGGTGGCGAGAACTGGCGCAGGATTGAAGTCAGCCGCATGGGTGTGCCGGCCAGGGCCTTTATCAACGACATCAAGGCCGACCTGCATGACCCTGATACCGTGTATGTCTCACTGGACAACCACAAGTACGGTGACTACAAGCCCTTCATCGTCAAGAGCACCGACCGGGGCCGCAGCTGGAAATCCATCAGCGGCGACCTGCCTGACAACCATCTCGTCTGGCGGCTTGCACAGGATCATGTCAAGTCGGAGCTGCTGTTTGCGGCCACCGAGTTCGGACTCTTTTTCTCGATCAATGGCGGCGGCAAGTGGACCGAACTCGAGGGTGGCGTGCCGACGATCAGCTTCCGGGATCTGGCCATTCAACGCCGTGAGAACGACCTGGTCGGTGCTTCCTTCGGCCGCGGTTTCTTCATCTTCGATGACTACAGCGTGCTGAGAGAAGTCTCCGAGTCGACCCTGGAAAAAGAGGGTTCGCTGTACTCAACGCGAAAGGCACTTTGGTACATCCCCAGATCGCACCTCAACTTTGACACGATGAAAGGCTCGCAGGGCGATTCCTATTACGTAGCGCCCAATCCGGATTTCGGGGCGACCTTCACCTACCACCTGAAGCAGGATCTGCTGACCGATGCGGAGGCGAGGCAGGAAGCCGAGCGCCCGCTGGTTGATGCAGGTGAGGATGTGGGCTTCCCCGGCTGGGACGTGGTTGGCGCGGAGGCCGTGCAGGCCAGGCCCAGCGTATTTGTGCTGGTGAAAGATGCGGCCGGCAATGTCGTGCGCCGTGTTGAGGGTCCGACGGAGAAGGGCTTTCATCGTATTGCCTGGGATCTGAGGTATCCGGCTCCCCAGGCCATCGGCCTGAGTGACAGCTATGACGACAACGGCCCGAAGGCCATGATGGCGGCGCCAGGGAAATACACGGCGTCCCTCTACAAGCGCGTTGACGGGCAGACAACCCTGCTGGATGGTGAGATCGAGTTCGAGGTTGAGCGTCTTTACGATGGAGCGCTTCCCGGGGCGTCCGAGGCGGACGTGGTGGCTTTCTGGCGATCCTATGAAGATGCCGTGAGGGAAGCCTCCGCGATCAACATGCAGCTGAGCAAGGCCGTGTCCAGGGTCAAGGCCATGGAGCATGCGCTGTCGCGGTCTAGAGCGGATGCCGGCAGGCTGGATCTTGAGCTGCACACGCTCAGGGACGAGATACACGCCCTGAACGCCGAAGTGAACGGCAATCCGGCGCGTGTGGAGGTGGGCGAGAAAACCCATACCACTATCGGGCAGCGGCTGTTTGCGGTGGAAAGGGGGATTTACCGTTCCCTGTACGGTCCTACGGAAACGAGCAGAACGGCGCTCGAGCTCGCGAGGAAGGCAATGAGTGCCGTCAAGCCTCGACTGGAAAAAGCCGTGAAATCACTGGATGAACTCGGTGGGGAGCTTGTCTCGGCAGGTGCCCCCTACGTCGAGGGCAGCGGGAACTGATGGCTGGCGGAATGGCTGTCAGTGTGGGTGCACTTCACGGCGCGCCCTGACGCTCATCTCCCCGATGCAGTGACGTCGGACCGCTCGGTGCCTGGCATCGAGCGGTTCGTCGCCACGACTTGCAGGTAGGTCCTGAACCAGCGGTATATCTGACACCTGTATCTGAACGACCTTCGGTTTTCTGTATTCAGCGCCTCCGGAGAGAGACGGATTTGTCGTCCTTCCTCGGGGGCCTCGATCAGGAAACGTCTGAATGCCCCGAAGGGCTTGTGCTCCGGTCCATAAATACTCACTACGTGCACCTCAAGCCAGTACAGACGCAAACCTGCTGCCGATGGCGAGCCATCTTCCAGGTCGAGGTCTGCTGAATCCAGTATTCGTTCGATCATTCGCCTGAAGGTGACGAATTCCATGCACTCCCCGGATTGGAGCGGGCCCTGGCGGGTTCGGCTTCCCAGCCTGTTTGTTTCATCGCCATCCGGGAGCTCATCACCCTCGGGTTCGGTCATTGGGACCTCGTGAATGCCCTCCGAGGTTTTCAGCTTGACTATCATGAAGTAGACGAAGACGGGTTCCTGACTCATGTTGCAGATCAGGCACGGTGAGTCGAAATATTCGTTTCCCACTCCCTTGTTGATCAGGACCTGCGGCAGGCGCTGGCGCCTGTAGCCGTTGAATAAAAGCTGTGCGTAAAATATCCATACCACCAGCATGCCGATACTCGTCAGGCCCGCGACTATCTCGTGATTGTCAGAGAGAACGTCGAGCATCACATTTCCGAATCATGTGGAAATTCCGCAGCAGCAGTGCTGGACCCGGCCTTTCCCGGTTGGGATAAAAGTTCCCGCTACCCTCTCAGGCCTGCCGTTACGTTAGCAGGAAATGTCTCGCCGGCTTGGTGCGATAGCCAACAGACGACTGCGCCGTTAAACACTGAAAGTGCGGTCGCAGCGGCAACGCGGGTTATTCGAAGTCGCGGTTTGGAGGTACAGATGAGGAGCAACATGTCGAGGGCAGAAGGGCACTTGCCGCAGCAGAACGCACTTCTCGCTGCACTGTCTACTGAAGTGTGTGACCGCCTGAGCGAGG
>JAABSN010000331.1 GCA_011390385.1 Thioalkalivibrio nitratireducens
TGCTCTTCCGATCTAGTTTTATCGGAATTAAAGAAACGTCACACACAAGAATGAATAATTGCCGAACACCCACGTGGACACATATTTCAGAAGTTCAATAAAACTTCTGAAAATGGTCACCGCAACGTAACCACCCTGTGAACCCACCTATGCCCACACGCCTTGGCTGATTATATTTTCCTCATTGCCGGATGGACCGGCACAGGAGGTAAACAGAATGGATATGGATCAGAGGCGGGAACATTGGCGTGTGTTGATTGATCAGCAGGCAAGGAGCGGACAGAGCATTCGTGCATGGTGCGAGGCTAACGGGATAAAGCAAGGTCAGTATTATTCGTGGAAGTCACGCCTGCGTGCGCCCTCGCCGCAATCCACAGGAAATGCGGGTTCGTTTATCCCGCTGGAGTTGCCGTCGCCGGGAACGCTCTCGATTGATTTCGGACTTGACATACATGTTGAGGTTTCAGGCGACTGTAGCCTTGATCATCTGCGTGCCACCCTTGAGGTCCTGCGCGGGAGCAGTCGATGCTGGCGCTAACGGCTGCGGTACGCATTTTCCTCTACCGCCATCCGGCCGATATGCGCAAGGGAGCCGACGGCCTCAGCGGGCTGGTTCTCGGCGAGATGCAGGCTGATCCGCTCAGCGGGGCGGTGTTCGTCTTCTGCAACCGGCGGCGCACCATGATCAAGCTGCTGTACTGGGATCGCGACGGCTACGCGGTGTGGATGAAGCGGCTTGAACGCGGTCGTTTCCGGTTGCCGTCCGACGGACAGCCGGGCTGCGAGATCGACCGGGCGACGCTCTCGATGATGCTCGAAGGAGTCATCGCGCTTCGTCGCCTCAAGCGTTACCGGCACGATAAAAAAAATGCCTAAAAACGAAATTATAATATTGTGTAATCCGTGTTGGTCTGCTATATTGCTTTCAACATGGAAATGCGCCTTCAACAAGCCCTTGAGATCAACGCCCGCCAGCAAGCACAGCTTGCCGAGATGGCCGATCTCTATGCTCAGGCCCAGCAGCAAATCGTTCATCTTGAGCATCGTCTGGCCGACCTTATGCGCCGTCTGTTCGGATCGCGCAGCGAGCGCTACGAGCCCAACCAGTTCGTTATGGATGCTATTCTCAAGGCTGGGGAGCAGGCCGCCGAGGAGCCGGAGAGCGCACCGGTCATAGCGGTGAAGGCGACCGAGCGGCGCAAGGCCGCGCCGCATGGGCGCAGCGAGATTCCCGAGCATTACGAGCGTGAGGAGATCGTCCTGGACATCCCCGAGGAGCAAAAGGTCGATGCGCAGGGCGCGGCTCTGGTGAAGCTTCGCGAGGAGATCAGCGAGAAGGTTGCCTGGCGACCTGGATGCTGGTTCGTCACGCGCTACATCCGTCCTGTCTACGTGGAGGCTGACCGTCAGGGCGACGGCGGCGTCCTGGTCGCTCCGATGCCCGACTCGCCGATCGAGAAGTGCAAGGCAGACAACAGTGTGCTGGCCCTCGTGGCGATCAATAAGTGGTGCGATCATATTCCGGTCTACCGCCAGCAGCAGATTTTCCTTCGCGAGGGTTTCAAGGTCGCCACCACCACGCTTGACGCCTGGGCGATCGAACCGATTCTAGCCTGCGAGAAGCTTTACGAGGCACTCAAGACCAAAGTGCTTGGTGCGGGGATTGTGCACTCGGACGACAGCCCCGTCGCCCTGCAGGTTGCCGGTCGCGGCAATACGAAGCAAGCCCGACTATGGGTCTACCTGGCGGCGGTCGGTCCGCCACTGCGTTTCTTTGACTTTTCAACCGACCGGTGCAAGGAACGACCGGCCAAGATACTTGATGAATTCGAAGGGTTTCTGCATGTCGATGCCTACGGAGGGTATGACAGCATCTTCAACAGCAGCCCTGGCATCATCGAGGTTGGATGCTGGGCGCATGCACGACGCAAATTCGATGAAGCCAAGGGAGCGTCACCACTGCCGGCAACCGAGATGCTCGGGCGTATCCAGTTGCTTTACCAGATCGAGCGGCGCATAAAGGACGCCACAGCCGAGGAACGTATCGCCATACGCCAGAGCGAATCCGTGCCGATTCTTGACGGGCTCTTTGAGCGGGTCATGGAAATGGCCAACACGGCATTGCCCTCCTCGCCGCTGGGAAAGGCTCTGACCTATGCCCGGAACCAGCAGCAGGCCCTGATGCGCTACACCACCGACGGACGACTTTGCATCGACAACAACCCGGCGGAAAATGCTATCAGGCCGCTGGCCATCGGACGGAAGAACTGGCTATTCGCCGGAAGCGAACGCGGCGGCAAAGCCTGCGCTATCGCCATGAGCCTCATCCACAGTGCAAAGGCACTCAATATCAACTGCTACGACTACCTGCACGATGTCTACAAGCGGATCATGAGCCATCCGGTTAACCGCCTCCACGAGCTGCTGCCCGACGAGTGGAAAGCAGCACGCGAGAAAAAGGCGTAGACGAACCCGCACCCGCGACGACTGCCACATGCAGCAAAGGCGCATACTGGGTTCACAGGGTGGTTACACTGGAGGTGCAGGGAGGAACCGTCGAGGAATACATCATTCCCGATGAGAAGCGAGCCGAGGTGCTCGATCAGCTCTACATCTTCGAGCCGGTGCCCGACCTGGACGAGGAACGTTATGACCTGCACGAAGGCAAGACCTTCCGGGTCGGTGACTTCCGCGTCACCTGGGAGGACGGCCATAACTTCCTGGTGAGTCCGTACTACCCGTCAAGCGGCGGCAGTGTCATCGACTGGATACCGGTTGAATTCGGCGGCGATGAATGAGCAATCTATATCGACTCCATCACCCGCAATTGCTTTGACGAAATTGATGTGGCTGCCTTACAGGAGCTGGCATCCCTGGTCAGTGGCAAGTACGTGTAATCGTGTTTGATTTCCACGACATTGGATGCTAACCTTCATTCAGTAAGGTGAAAAATGACAATAGCACAAGCCATCGTTCAGCATATCGAGATACTGCCGGAAGACACGCTTCGGGAAGTTCTTGATTTTGTGGAATTCCTTGAGATGAAGGGCCGATCTGCTGCAACGCGCAAGCCTGACGAGGAATGGTCGCACTTCTCTCTCGCCTCTGCTATGCGCGGAATGGAGGCGGAAGATAGCCCCTCGATAGCGTTATCCGTGCAACGCGACTTGCAGTGGTCACTTCCGATATTCTGAAGGGATCCATTGGAAGGTTATCGTTGCACCGGCTCGCGGGCATTCAGAAGCGCGTTGCACGTTGGATTGAGAATAGAGAAACTTCATTCGACGGAAACCATTTAGCAGCAGCATCGGTTCCTGGTCCACAATGACCTGCTGGTCGATAAATGCCCGAACGACCACGGTATCTATCTCGAACGGGACGAGCATGTGCGCTCTGTGATGCTGTAGGAGAGGAATCATGATGCAGATCATGCGTAACCGATGGCTTTATGCGGCATACCTCGGCGTGGTCATTGCCGCTGGCCTGGCCTCACGATCGGCGCTGGCCGTCCATCTTCCGGTGTTTGTGGCGACCTATGCCGGAGACACCCTTTGGGCGTTGACGGTCTTTCTGGGTCTGGGATTGGTGTT
>JAABSN010000332.1 GCA_011390385.1 Thioalkalivibrio nitratireducens
CATTGCCTTTTTGGTCTTGCTCGAAGATGCCTGCCGGCAGACCCTTGACCGGGCCGCGATTCCGCTGGGCTATCGTGTCGTCAGCCGGGGAGCAGACGCCGCAGGATTCTGCAATTCGGAGCCACCCGCGAACGTCCTGCCGGTGGAGAAGGTCGTGCCGCAGATGCGGGCGCATCTGGCGAACGTGAAGATCCACCACACGCGCGGTGACCAGGCCAACTGGCGGCGAGAAGTTGGCTCCTTCGAGAAAGAGCTTCGGGAAGCCTGGGAGCGGGCGGTGGAAGATGCTGTTTCGCCGGTCATGAAGCGCCTCAGCCAGAAGGTGAAGACCGATGGTCTGGTGAAGCTCACTGTCCTCCGGGAACAGGATTGCACGACCATGCGCGAGGCCTATGGCCGGTGCTCGAAGCTGCTTCACAGCCAGCCCGGAGAGATCAATCCGCAGCTCCCGTCACCGGATAATATCGAACGCGAGATCGCAGTGCTCGAAACGTGGATCACGGAAATCAGGGCTCGGCAGTATGCCGTTTAGTCCGCGTCCAGCACGGTTTCCAAGACACGTTTGCCGGTCATCGCAGACAGACCGTTTTACAGAATGACCCATTCTGTTAAATATTCTCCGGGTACATTCATCCATCCGCGTCAGCTGCGGCGCAAGTCCCGTGGCGGCTGTAAACCGCTGCCTGCCAACGCGACATTCGCACAGGCAGCATCCTACACGAAGGGCGGGGAGCGGGCATTCTCTGTCGGTGCGAGGCGAGCACGCCGATCCATCGGAAGCGGACCTTTGGCTCGTCCTGCGAGCGGTGCTCATGCGGCGCGGCTGATTGACTGCTCCTGACCTGCCCTTCTGTGGAAGGCCTCACATCTGAAGAACCGGCTGCCCTGTGTCACTGGCCCTAAGCTACGGTGGAATTCTACACGGCTACGGAAATGAGGAGCAGGCCGGAGCCCGCTACTCTACAATCTCAGTGAGTGTGCCAGCCCCGGTGGTGGTCGCAGGTTACGGTCGGGTTGAACGGCATCAGGTTGCCGGATGGGTTCTCGCGGAACCAGACATGCTGGTCCCAGTGCGGCTCGAAGCCATGCGCCTCGTCACCCTGTGTCGCCGGATCATCGGCCATGTAGTCCCACGTCCGGCCCAGAAGGCTTGGCGCCTCGGTATTGCCGGCGGCCCGCCAGCCGGCCTCGAAGATCAGGTTCTCGACGCCGACGAGGACGAGCGATCCGTCGGTCTGCGGCTCGTAGAGTAGGATGGATGGTTCGTTCCAATCGGTGTGAAGCCCTTCGCCCGCCACACGCGGCATGGTGGCCGTGATGCCGAGGAGGTCGGGGCGGATGTAGTGCAGCCCCATTCCGCCCCACTCGGCAGGCAGACCCTCCGCGGCGGCGCTGACACACATGCCGGAGGGGTCGGAAATGTATCCCTCGGCGAGCGCGGCCTCGACGTTTTCGAAGCGGGCCGTGGCTTGCCGGACGTCCTCTATGAAGGACGTCACCGTTTCCGGCTCCGCGGCCTGCAAAGCCGCAGCGCCTGTGAGGGCAATGGAAATGGCCGTCATCGCGACAAGCCGGGATCGGACTTGATTGGTCATGTATGATTTCCTTCACTGGTGCGGCGCGCTGTGAATGCGGGCGGCCGCGGTTTTTTGTTGATGGACAATCCCTGGATCAGGCGGCCTGCTTCGCGGTATTCGGAACGAAAGTCAGCCGATATTGTGCGGCGAGTTTCATGATCGCGGCTTCGCTCTGATCGCGAAGCGCTGCGGCATCAAGGAAAAAGCTCTCGAAGCCGCCAGGGGTCACAGCGATCAGCATCCGGCCGGCATTTTCGCCCACGTTCTCGAAGCGGTGCGGGATGCCTCGCGGCAACACGACCGTTGCGCCGGGCGCCGCCTCGAAGGTTTCTTCGCCACACCAGATGCGGATGCGGCCCTCGAGGACGTGGAACATCTCGTCTTCGCCTTGGTGGATGTGCAGCGGCGGACCCCAGCCGGGCTGGACGATTTCCTCCCAGACGCCAAGACTGCCGCCGGTCTCGGCGGCAATGACGAGGATGCGGTGATGCCCGAGGGCGAGGCTTTCGGTGTAGTCGCCGGGGCGTGCGATTGCGGCGGTGGTGAAGGCGGTGGTCATGTCGTATCTCCGTTTCATTGGTTTGCGTGAGTGGGTGTTTCGCCGGGTTTCGCCTTTCGCAGTAGTCGGAGAGATCTGGACAGAGTGTCCGGCCTAACCGAACGTGGCGCATGGCACGCTTCGATGAGATCGAGATATTCGCCACGGTCGTGGAGGCCGGCACCATCACGGCGGCGGCCGATAGACTGGGGCTGTCGAAGTCCCGCGTTTCCGAAGCCGTGATTGCACTCGAGGCTCGACTTGGCGCGCGCCTCCTGGACCGCACGACGCGCCGAGTTTCGCCCACCGAAGCCGGTCGTATCTTCTACGAACGCTGCCGCCGGGCGCTGGATGAGGCGCAGGCCGGCGTTGACGAAGTGAAGGCGCGGCAGGATACGCCGGTTGGCCATTTGAGGATCGGCGCGCCCGAAGGCTTCGCCGACCGCTATGTGGTCCCCGCACTGGCGAGCTTTCTCGAGGCAAACCCGCAGATCACCGTGGACGTCGTCGAGGACGTGCAGATGACGGGCCTTGTCGAAAACCGGCTCGACCTGTCGATCCGGGTCGTGCGTGAACCGGATGGCGCGATGATCGTCCGGCGGCTCGGCAGCTCGCCGGTTATCGCCTGTGCCTCGCCCCGCTTCGCCGAGCGCCACGGCCTGCCCGGACGCGCCGAGGACGTTGCGCGTTTTCCGATCATCGGGTTCTCCCCTCTGTTCTGGTCGCGCGAATGGCGTTTCCTGCGCGTGGAAGAGGTGCAGGCGGTACCCGTCTCTCCCTTGCTTTGCGTCAACAGCACGGCGGCGCTGCGCTCGGCCCTGCTCGCCGACATTGGCATCGCGGCGCTGCCGATCTGGGCCGTGGCCGACGAGATCGCGGACGGCCGTCTGATCCGGGTGCTTGCGGGCGAGGCCCTACCGGAAAGCGGCATCTACGCCGTATACCCGTCCAATCGCCTCATCACCACAAAAGTGCGACGCTTCGTCGACCATCTCGCGCCCGTCCTGCGCCAGAGGCTGGGGAACATGGGCTGATCCAGGACATCGCGAATTGGCGGCCGATGATTTCACCTTTTCACCTCGGTCGGCGACGGCGTCAGCGCGCAGATTCGACTTGCAGGTCGCCGTGTCATCGCCGGGGCACGAGACGGCGACGGGGAAGGCGGTGGTCACGTTGATTTCCTTCATCGATGGTTTGCGCGGGGACTTGTCCGCCCGCTCCATTTTCATCGGGCAACCCGCGCAGGTTCGCACGCAACGCGGGACGGTTCGGCAGAAGGTGTCGCTTTCCGTTGCCGGGATCGTACCGCGGACCGGAGCGCATGCCTCCGATCCGCTGTGTCAGGGGGTCACCAGTTCAGGCGGCTGCTGGGCGCGTGCGCAGGAGGTCTCGCAGGGGGCGTTCGTCCGGGGTGTAGTCGGCCGTGGTGATGTGGCCGAAGGCCTCGGCAACCGCGAGGGTGGTTCGAGCA
>JAABSN010000333.1 GCA_011390385.1 Thioalkalivibrio nitratireducens
CCGGCGAACTTGCCGTCCGGATAGCCCTTGCCGTCGGGACGCTCGTGGTGTTCGAGCACCGCGCGCGCCACGTCGGGATGGATTCGGTCGTCGTCGCGCAGCAATTCATGGCCGATGCGCGAGTGGCGTCGGACATATTCGGACTCGTCGGGCGTGAGTTCGCCGGGCTTGTTGACGATATCCTGGTCCAGCCTCAGCTTGCCCAGGTCGTGCAGCAGGCCGGCCAACCCGGCCCTTTCGACGTCTTCGTCGCTCCATTCCAGCGAGCGCGCAAGACCCATGGCAAGTATTGCGACGTTGACGCTGTGCTCGGCGGTCTGCTCGTCGGCGTGCTTGATTCGGGTCAACCAGACCATCGCCGCGATGTTGGATTCAAGCGAGCCGGCGATCTTGCGCAACCCCAGTCGAGCCTGCTCGGCATCGATGCGTCCGGACTTCTTCAGGGAATCGATCAGAATCGCCGCCTGGCGATAGAGCATATCGTGGCAGTCCACCGCTTCGGAAACGCTCTGCTCGGTGAGCCGGGCCCGCCTGAGCATGTTGACCGGCGCGTCGGGATCGGCATCGTGCGGCTCGGAGGCGTGGCTCTTCGGCCGATAGGTTCTGGCCGATGGCGGGCGATAGCCGTTGCGGCTGCGTAAAAGATCGATGACGACCCAGCCGCAGTTTTCCACGAACCAGGATTGCGTGTCCTCCGACAGTATCATCACGCCCTCGAGCGGAAACGGACTGTCCCGCCAGGGCCGATCCAGCCGTGACACGAAATGGCCTACCTGCAGTTCAGCCGGGTCGACCAGGCATTCGCTCTCGAATAGCTCACTGTGGTTGATGCTGCTGGCGTACTCAGACATTCGGCTTTGTCCATTTCCGTCCCCCTTCGATTGTTGCACCGGATGATCGCCACCCGGCCCCGCGCGTTCCGCTCGCTAACCGCCCAGTTCGTTGAGCCGGACCTCCACGTCACGCAATTCCTGCTCCGTGACCCGCGCGATTTCCAGCAGCGTGTCCCGATTCTCGAGCTGCTGTGCCTGGTCTTCCAGGTCACGGTCCAGCCCGCTGTCCAGGTCGCGTCTGATGGCCGCCAGGCGCTCGCGTAACCGGTCGCGTTCCTGCTCGAGTTCGTTTCGATCCATGACATTTTCCCGTGGTTGCAGAAAGCTCATTGTCGCATCCGGAGACGCAATCGTCAGCCCGCCGCCGCGGCCTCGTCCCGGAGCGCCTGGCCAAGCTCGATCGCGAGGGCGTCGTCGGGCAGCACCTCGGCAACCCGGATGGTGTTCTCGGGGTGGCTGGCATTGTGCTCTGAAAGGTCGATGCGCTGCGTGACGCGGTGGGTATTGCCTGCCGGTTCGAGCAGGCGCACAAGCGGCCAAAGTCGATGCTGGTGGCTGGCGCGGAGCACGATCGCGTGCTGCCCGGTCGTCAGGCGCACAACCGTTCCGGGCGTGATCCAGCCGAGAAACTGGATCAATGCCTCCACCATCACCCCATCGAACTGCCGGTTGCGCTGCTTCCACAGGATTCCCAGCGCCTCGTGGTGGGAACGCGCCAGGCTGTACGGGCGTTTCGAGGTGATCGCGTCGTAGGCATCCACCACGCTGATCAGCGTCGACATCGGCTGCAGAGTGTCGCGATCGCGCCCGTTCGGATAGCCGCCGCCGTCGGGCCGTTCGTGGTGCTCCAGAACCGCCTGGGCCACGGCCGGATGCACTTCCTTGTCTTCGCGCAGCATCAGGTAACCGAGGCGGGAATGCTGTTTGACATGGGCATACTCCTCGACGCTCAGACGCCCGGTCTTGTTGAGGATCGTCTTGTCCAGCCTGGTCTTGCCGAGATCATGAAGCATGCCCGCCAGGCCGGCCAGCTCGACCTGGTCCTGCTGCCATTCCAGCGCCTGGGCCAATCCCATCGAAAGAATTGCGACGTTGACGCAGTGCTGAGCGGTGTATTCGTCGGCGCGCTTGATGCGCGTCAGCCAGACCATGGCGGCAATGTTTTTCTCGAGCGAATCGGCAATGCCCGAGACACTCTGGCGGGCATGGGTGGAATCGAGGTGCCCGCCGTGTGAAATATTCTCGACCAGCGCCTCGGCCTGGCTACGCAAGAGACTGTGCATCTCCACGGATTCGGAGACGACCTCCCGGTCCAGCCGCGCCCGTCTGAGCACGTTGATGGCCGCCTGTTCGTCGCTGAGATAGCCGCTCCACTCGCGCGGCCGGCCCGATGCCGCGCCGTATCGCCTGCGCGGCGGACGGAACCTGTTCTCGCTTCGAAGCAGGTCCACGACCACCCAGTCGCAGTGCTGGCGGAACCAATCGAGCTGTTTCTGCTTGCCGAGCAACACCCCCTCGAGAGAAAACGGGGTGCCTATCCAGGGCCGGTCCATCCGCGAGACAAAATGACCGAACTGCAGATGGGCCGGGTCGATGAGAACCTCGTTTTCCCACAGCAATTCCCTGTCCGTGTCCGGAATGTTGACCAAATGGACCTCCCTTGGTTCCGGCACCTGCAATCCACGCCGGATGAATGTTCAACGGTTCCGATTGTAGCCTGTCGCGGTTTGTGAGCAAAGTCTCGATTCGCCGGATTCGTGGCCAGCCGGTATCCAAAACGCAAAATGCCACTGGGCAGTGTGGGAAGGGACTGTCCTCCGGACTGTACCGACTTTACGGCAGACACGCCGGTTCGGGTCGATGGACTTCGCCACGGACAGGATCGTGAGCAGGAAGGGGGCTACCAGGGGCCGGGCTCAGTGAGTGCCGTCGGCTCGGGCAAACGGCTCGGATCTCGAAAAGGTGCGGGCAGTTATCGTCCGCGCGTTCGCGGACTATCAAGACTCCCAGTTATCAGTAAAAATTACTGGATCAGCGCTGATGTCGATGAGCGAATACGCCAGCTTGCCAATGCCGTTGCCGCCAACGTCAGTCTCGAAGCTGACTGCATTGTCGATAATATGCGCCTTGATCTCCGAGGGAGATGTCAGGGGCTTTTGAGCCAGCAGATTGATTGCGATTCCGGCTACGTGAGGGGCAGCCATCGATGTTCCGGACATCGTGAGCGTATCGGTATCGTTCCTGTTGAAGGTCGAGGTAATTGCTTTTCCCGGCGCATAGACATCCACACATTCCCCGTGGCTGGAAAATTCGGCGCGCGAATCATTGATGTCGGTCGCACCAACCGTTATCACCTCCGGAATTCTCGCGGGAGAATAATTGCAGGCATCATCGCTTGAGTTGCCGGCCGCGGCGATATAGACGATTCCCGCGGCAATCGACGTTTGCACTGCATTGTCGAGAATCGATGACCCTTGCGTGCCCAGGCTGAGGTTGACGACGGCTGGATGGGGGTTATCCATGACCCGGCTTGTGACCCATTCCACTCCGGCAACCAGCTCGGAGACGGTTCCGCGCCCGTCGCAGTCAAGAACTCGAACCGGATGGATGCGGACGTTCTTGGAAACCCCATATTCCGTGCCGCCAATGATTCCGGCCACATGGGTCCCATGCCCGTGACAATCTTCCGTACCGAATTCATCCTGAATCGTGCTGAAGCTTTCAAATGGGTCCACCCTTC
>JAABSN010000334.1 GCA_011390385.1 Thioalkalivibrio nitratireducens
TTGGCCATGCCGTCGGCCTCGGTGAACAGCCGCGGGTTGAGCATCGCACCCTCGAAGGCCGCCTGCAACTCGTCGAGGCTGGCCGAGAACAGACCGCGGTTGCTGCTCATCCACAGTCGGCCACGCCCATCATCGAGGATCTGGTGGACGCCGTCGTGCGGCAGACCGTGACCGCGATTCAGGCAGCGAATCGCAAGCCCGGCAAGTGCCGCTCCCGGCTTGTCCAGCCGGCACAGCCCGCGATCCTCGGTGCCGATCCAAAGCTGCCCGCGGGCGTCGAAATGCAGCGCGCGGATCAGCGCGCCGGGTGCTTCGGAGGAAGCCGAGACCGCCTCGAAAACGTCCGCTTCGCGCGAGCGCAGCAGGCCATCACCGTTGCTGCCCAGCCAGATGGTGCCATCGTGCTCGGCAATCACTCGCAGCTTGGCCATCGCCTGGTCCTCCGGCAAGTCCAGCCGCCTCCAGCCGTCGGCATCGCTCCGCCACAAGCCGCCGTCGCGCGTCCCCACCCACAAGCGCTCGCGCCGGTCGCGAAACAACGCGTGAACGGTTTCCTCGGTGAGCGCCGCTGGCACTTGGTGCTGGTGGGCCACACCTTCATCCATCCGCCACAGGCCTTTGCTGCCGACCCATCCGTTGTTGCCATCCTCCGGCAATAGCGACAGCACCAGGCCGGGCAGCGTGTCTGCGGCCAGGCGAACTGCTTGATCGGCACCCGGCTCGACCACGAACAGCCCCTGCCCGCTGGTGCCGATCCAGACCCGATCATCCGGTGCGCGCACGATGGGATACACCGCCGCATTGTTCAGCGCTTCAGGTCCGGTCAGCCGATTCACATCTGCGCGCGCCAGCCGGTACAAACCATCACCGGCCGTGGCCACTAGCAGCCCGCCGGCCTCGTCGACGTGCCAGTCGGTCACGTTGCGATCGATGCGCAACACGGTTTCCCCGTCCAGCGCCAGCCCGTCGGCTCGATTCAGCCATCGGTCATCGCCGCTGGATAGCGTCAGTGGATCGCGGCCGCTGTCTTCCTGCGCGGGCCCGAGATACTCGAGCTCACCGGCTTCGAAGCGGTACAGACGATCATCGGTCCGCAGCACCAGTGCAGATCCGGCCCATTCGATCCGCCGGATTGGCAGATCCTTGATCACCTCGCGCACCGCCCCGGTCGGCGACCAGTAGGCCAGCCCCTTTTCATGCGCAGTCCAGACACCGCCGTCCAGGTCCGGCAGCAGCTTCCAGACCCGGCCGCCCACCTGGACCCGTTCCAGTTCAGCGTTTTCTGAAACCCGGGCCAGCCAGCCCGAATCGGCCCCGAGCCAGAGCCCGCCATCGTCGCTCTGGGCAATCGCGGTGGTGCGTTCGGACCACTCCTCGGCCGGAATCCGCTGGAAGCCGTCGCCGGCCCAGCGTGCAACCCCGGCGTCTGTGCCGGCCCAGATCTCGCGTGGACCCACCGACAGCGAAATCACGCCCGAGTCTGGCAGCCCGTCGATCTGCGCAAAGGTCCGGAACTCGCCATCCATCCAGCGCACCAGGCGCATGTTCTCGCTGGCCATCCACAGCGCGCCGTCGCCGGCGTGTTCGAGCACCATCAGCCGGTTCACCTCCAGCCCCGGCGAATTGGCGGTATCGAACACCTCGAAGTGCTCGCCATCAAAGCGCACCAGCCCGTCCATGGTCGCCAACCACAGGTAGCGGTCGCGTCCGATCGTCATTGCGTTGATCGAGTCGACCGGCAGGCCGTCCTCGACCGTCCAGTGGCGCGCGGTCCAGCCCTCGGCCACCTGCGCGCTCGCCACGTGCCCCGGCAGCCAGACCAGCAGAACGCCTGCGAGCCACAACGTCCGGATGCACGAAGGCAAATTCATGCGCCTGATTTTATCGGAAGGCTAGCCCGTGTTTCTCACACCGGCGCACGAAGATGCCCGGAATCTCAAGCCAGCGCTGCCATTGCCACGCCCAGGGCGCTGAGCAGACTGTATCGCCGCGTCTTCGTGCTTCGCGGCCCTCACGCCGCCCTCGCACTGTCTGGCTTGCTTCTCAGTTGGCCAGTAGCCGGGCTACTGGCCGCCTTCCGGCGCGGCGCCAGCCACCACGATGGCAACGCGATCATCCGCGACCCGTGCGAGAAATGCCGGCTCGCTATTCGGCATCAGAATCGCGGAGAACACGGTCATTCGCAACATCCGGTCGGGTTTTCGCAACCCCGGGTCGAGTCGCCAGTCCCCGGAATCGCCATGCTTCTTAAGCATGAACCGGTCCGAACAATCACCCCGGCCGCCGCGCGCACTGGACGACGAACTGGCCGCGCTGGAGGCCTTGCTGGATGTTCGCGTGCGCGAACGCGAATGCGCGGATCGCGCCGATTCGGCGGATGGGAGGACACCGCCACCCGACAAGCCTGAGAACTGAGGAATAGTGATGACAGCGATCCATTGCACCCCTATCCGCTTCATGGCGATCGCAGCGCTGCTGCTGGCGAGTTCCCTGTCGTGGGCAGCCAAACCCAAGGGAGCGGACCAGCTCAGCGAAGCCGAATGGGCTTCGGTGCAGGCTCAGATCATTGCGCATCGTTACAGGGCCGAGGGCGACGCGGCGGAAGGCTACCGCGCGCACAGCGAATCGCTTGGCCTCGCGCAACGCTATCACCCGGACGGACGCACTCAGGTTGAGGGCCAGCGGCTGGACGTGTCGCTGCAGCTCGAGGCCTACGGCTACGGCGACCTGATCAGACCTGGCACGCCCGCACTCCGCGCCGAGGCCGACGACCAGGGCGCGGTGGTGCACTACCAGTGGGACCGGAACCTGCGCGAGTGGTGGCACAACCGCCCCGGCACCCTGGAGCAGTGGTTCGAGCTCCGGCATCGTCCCGCAGGCGCGGACGGTGGCCCCTTGCAAGTGCAGATGGCGCTGCAGGTGCCGGCGGAAACCCCGGTCCAGCTGGACCCGACGGGCCAGGAATTGCGCATTGGCGAGGGTGAGGGAGCGCTGCATTATTCGGGCCTCAAGGTATGGGATGCCGATGGCAAGATCCTGCTGGCGCGGATGCAGCTGAATCCGTCCGGTGACCTGCTGCTCAGCATCGATGACGCCAACGCACGGTACCCCGTGACGATCGATCCGGTCTGGACCCAGCAGGCCTACTTCAAGGCGTCGAATGCGGAGGCAACTGACTGGTTCGGGTTTTCCGTGGCGCTGTTCGAGGACACCCTGGTGGTCGGAGCGCCCCGCGAGGACAGCAACGCCGAAGGCGTCAACGGCGACTCGAGCAACAACAACTCTGGAAACAGCGGCGCGGCATACGTGTTCGTACGCATCGGCAGCACATGGCAGCAGCAGGCCTATCTGAAGGCTTCCAATACCGGTTCTCAAGACGACTTCGGGTATTCGGTGGCGGTGTGGGGCGATACCGTGGTGGTGGGGGCCCCGAGAGAGGACAACAGAGCCACCGGGGTCAACGTCGGTGGTTCGGAACAGTACAACAATGATGAGATCGATAGCGGCGCGGCATACGTGTTCGTGCGCGACGGCAGCATATGGCAGCAGCAGGCCTATCTA
>JAABSN010000335.1 GCA_011390385.1 Thioalkalivibrio nitratireducens
GATCGCCGCGGCGCTGGCGGCTGGCAACGCGGTGCTCGCCAAGCCCGCCGAGCAGACGCCGTTGATCGCCGCGCGTGCCGTCGCGCTGATGCGCGAAGCGGGTCTGCCCGAGGCGGCGCTCCAGCTGTTGCCCGGTGACGGGTCGACGGTGGGCGGGCCGTTGACCAGCGATTCGCGCATTGCGGGCGGGTGGTTTACCGGCTCGACCCCGGTGGCGCAGATCATCCACAAGGCCCTGGCGCACAACGCCGGGCCGGATGCGGTGCTGATCGCCGAAACCGGAGGACTGAATTGCATGATCGTGGACTCGACGGCGCTGACCGAGCAGGCGGTGCGCGATATCCTGATCTCGTCCTTTCAGTCGGCCGGCCAGCGCTGTTCGGCGCTCAGAATGCTGTACGTGCAGGAGGAGGCGCGCGACCGGCTGCTCAACATGCTCGACGGCGCCATGGACGCGCTCACCATCGGCGACCCGTGGAACACCGACACCGACGTGTCGCCGGTGATCGACGCCGACGCCCAGGCAGAAATCAACACCTATGTGGCAGCACAAGAACAAGCCGGCAAGGTGCTGAAAAAGCTGCCTGCGCCTGACGCCGGCACCTTCGTCACGCCTGCGGTGGTCGAGGTCGGCGGCATCGAGGATCTCGAGCGCGAAATCTTCGGTCCGGTGCTGCACGTGGCCACCTTCAAGGCGCGTGACATCGACAAGGTGGTCGACGCCATCAATGACAGGGGATACGGGCTGACCTTCGGGCTGCATACGCGTATCGACGACCGTGTGCAGCAAATCGTCGAGCGTATTCATGTCGGTAACGTCTACGTCAACCGCAGCCAGATCGGCGCCATTGTCGGCTCCCAGCCGTTTGGCGGCGAGGGCCTTTCGGGTACCGGGCCCAAGGCTGGCGGCCCGTTCTACGTCACCCGCTTTCGCCGCACCGCTGCGGCGGAGTGTCACAACGCGCCAAAGGGCACTGCCGTGACTCTTGGCGACCTGCAGTTGGCCTTCGACGGGCTGGACGCGCGCAACTGGACGGCGCGACCCGATCGGGTCGACGTGCTACGCAAGACCATGAGCGGCAAGAGCGGCCTGACCCGCAAGGCGCTCAACGAGACTGCGGCGCTGGATATGACTGCGCACACGCTTCCAGGGCCAACGGGTGAAAGCAACCGCTTGACGTTGTATCCGAAGGGACCGGTACTGTGTCTCGGGCCGACGCTGGATATTGCCGTTGCCCAGGCAGCGCAGGCGCTCGGTGCGGGCTGCGCAGCGGTGCTCGTCGCGCCCGAAGCGAAGCAGTCCGTGCAGTCTCTGATCGATGCCGGGGCGCCCGTCGCCGCGCTCGACGGCTGCGTCGCGGCCGAGATGCTGAGCGCGGTCCAGGGCATCGCGGTGGTGGCCGCAGCCGGCGCCAGCGACTGGACGCGCGAACTGCGCATCGCCCTCGCCAGTCGCGATGGTGCCATTGTGCCGCTCGAGACCCAGACCATCTCGCCGGAGCGCTACGTGGTCGAACGCCATCTGTGCATCGACACCACAGCGGCGGGTGGCAACGCGAGCCTGTTGGCAACGGCGGAGTAGATGCGGGTGCTGCGGGCCGATCCATTGCTGATGGCGGGCCATACGGCCGTCGGTCGTGCTCTCGCCATGGTCAACGGCCGAGTCGGTGCCAAAGTTCCAGTTGCCGAGCCAGGCAATATCCAGCACCGTGTCGGCTCCGGAAAAAATCCTCGGGTGATAATCATGTCTGCCGAAGACTCCCTTCGATTACTCCAGGCTCACATTGGTATGGACGAACGATTGGAATGGTCCGAACAGCCCGGTCCAATAGCCCCTGGTAAAAGCGAGCAGCAGTTCGCCATTGGCATCGCGTTGCTTTCCGCCTTCATAGCGACGACTCTGATGGGTGTAGAGGGGGTTGCGGCGGGGTTAGGTCTGTTACTGCCCTTCACGTTGGCATTCTTGGTCGTGTGGGCAGGGTTGACACTGCTTGGTCGTAACTTGGGGAGACGTTCGCGTGCCTACGGGATTACCGACAAGCGGCTGATAATTGTCGTTGCAGATGAAATGCTTGAGTTTGGGCCGGGTGATATCTGGCAAATCACCGTCGATCAACACAAGGACGGCACCTTTGATGTTTTCTGGGGTACTCGGGGACTGTATCGCGGCGAACGAAGCCGTGAGGGTGGCGGTGCAAAGACCCGGCAGCAGATTCAGTCACGCAGCAACCGCTTGGGTTTCATTGGCTTGAACACGTTAGAGCCTGCTCAGTCATTGCTGCAAGACTGGTTGCGCCGCCATGCGCTTGGAGCAAGCACCTTGGGGTACGACGGTGCCGATTCGTTACCTGCAACCCTGATGAGCACCGCTTCAAATGGGGACAGCCGAATTCTCACCGAGACTCAAACCGGATTTCAAATTGCGCTGCCTGCCAACTGGCAAGCGCGGGTGGGTCGCGTTAAGCGGGGGCGTTTTCTTGGACTGCGTTTCGAGGGTCCTGAACCTGACTGGATGGAAGAATCCGCAGTTGGCTGGAACCGGCTCGAAGTGACCACGGGGCTCTCTAACGCTACACTGAGGGTGGATCTGGATCCGGATGGCGTTCCAGCGAGTCTTGAGGCGGCGCGAAGCTCTGTGGTGTCGAAACTCGTCCAGATGGAAGTCGTCGACACACGACCCGACGTCCGGATCAATGATATCAGTGGCTTCGGGCTGAGCCACCGGCTATCCGGTTCTCATATTGACAATAAAGCCAACCGATCTATCAAGGTCGACTTGATCCAGAGCCAGCTGTGGCTGAGCGGGTCAGGCCATGTAGTTCACATCCTCTTTTCGATACCACCCCATGCGGATGCCGTGCGCGAAGCTGTGGAGTGCGCGATCGCGACCATTCAGTTCAAGCCGGGCAGCCGGCCGTAGGGGTTATTCATCCACGTTAATGCAATGGAGTGAGATTCATGACAATCATGCACGGGCTTGTCGGGAGCGGTTTGTTGATTACATCTTTCTGTAGCTTGGCTGACGCTTTCAATGGCCAAGTACAGGGGGTGGTTGATGGTCACTTGCTGGACGTGGCCGTGGTGTGCGAGCGGGAAAAGGTCGGGGCGCAGAACTGGTTCAAGGTTCAGTCGGATCCTTCGATGCACGGCGGCCTGAAGGATCGCAATGGTGACGGGGTCGCCATTGTCGTTTCGTCCAACACTAAACGAGCTGTATTTGAAATCCTTGTTGCCGAACAAGAGTACAAGTTTGTCGGTACCAAGGATGTTGCATTTTCGGAAAATGGATTTGTGATGGAGTCTACGATGAAACGGTTCGAGGGAACGGACCGCAGGGAGGTCGGACAGTACGCAGTGCGTCTCGCCGTCGATTGTCCGGACGTGTAACTGGCAGGATGGCTGACCAAGATTGCGAAGGTTCGCTGGTCGGAACGGATGTGCAGATCAAGTCGATCGTGGTGCGCTACAAGTTGCGGTCTGGCTCGCCACGTAAGCCGTCTGCAACTAACGGCATCGTTGCGACCTTTGCGCTACTGCGTGGCCTTGGTGCCGATAGGTATG
>JAABSN010000336.1 GCA_011390385.1 Thioalkalivibrio nitratireducens
GCCCAGATCGCCCGCGCCACCTATGCAGGCGAAACCGATACGAAGATCCGCGTACTCCAGGGTCTCCGACCCCACATCTGTCCATTCCACGACATTATCCCTGCCGTCCCACCTTCCGCCCGGGTGCTGGACGTGGGCTGTGGCGCCGGGTTGTTCCTTCTGTTGCTTGCCCAACTCGGGCGGATGGATAGCGGCCGCGGCTTTGACGTTTCGGACAAGGCGATTCGCGCCGGACAGCGCGCCGCGGAACGCGTCGGCGCCGCCGACCGGTTGGCATTCGAGACCCGTTCGATCGAGGACGGGTTCCCGCAGGGGGACTGGGACGTCGTCAGTGCTATCGATGTCATTCACCATGTCCCGAGGGATGCGCAGTCAGCATTCGTCGGCGCCCTTTGCGATGCCGTCAAACCGGGTGGCCGACTGGTCATCAAGGACATGGTGACACGGCCGCGTTGGCGCGCGGCCGCCAATTTGCTGCACGACCTCGTCATGGCCCGCCAGTGGGTCCATCACGCAGCGCCAGAGACAGTAGCCGTGGTCGCGGAAAGTAAAGGATTTCGAACGGTGCACCGATCGCAGATCAATACGCTATGGTATGGCCACTGGTCGTTGGTGATGGAACGAAGCTGAGGCTCGCGACCCGCCTTTAGCTGCGAGCCAGCACGACAACACCCGTCGCGACCAGCAAGGTGCCAAGCACCCGGGTGGCCCCGACCGCGTCACCATGAACCAGCGCACCCAGTACCATGGTGACGATGAAGCCCAGCCCGACAAATGGATACGCCAGGCTCACCTCGACTTTCGAAAGCACGATCAACCAGATGAACGCGCTGGCGAAATACATCACCAGGCCGAGGATCACGTAGGGACTCGTAAAGACCGTCCCCGCCGACGCAAGTCGAATCCCTCCACCGAGGCTCCCCAATACGGCTTCGGTACTCATGCCCGCCTTCAGCACGACTTGTGCCAGGGAGGTCATCAGCACGTTGATCAGGATCAAGATCAATACAGATCGTTCCATTTCTACTGACTCCTGGGATTCCGTTTCAGGGATTGTCGGGGGCAGCGTGTTGCACGAACGCGTCAGCAAGCAGAGCGCACTGCTGATCGATATCATGCAGCCCGAGGACACGCTCCCGCCCGGCACGGCCCATGGCTTTCAGCTGCCGTGGCGCGGCCCCGAGACAGGACGAAATAGCCGCAACGAGTGCCTCGAGATCGCCGGCCGGCACCAGCCAACCGGTGTCCCTGTCTTTCACCAACTCCGGAATGCCCCCGACATAAGTCGAAATCACCGGCCTGGCGAGCGCCATCGCTTCCATGATGACGACCGGCAGCCCTTCCGCGAAGCTGGGCAGCACCAATGCGCGTGCATTGACGATTTCCCGCCGTACCTGTTCGCCGGAAATCCAGCCGGTAATCCGCACGTGCGACCCCAGGTCCAACTCGTCCCGCAACGACTCGACTTCGTCACGCATCTCACCATCGCCGGCCAACACCAGTTCGCAAGTCTGGCCCGCATTGATCACTCGGCGCAGTGCAGCCAAGAGGAGCAATTGCCCTTTTTCGCCGCATAACCGGCCAACACACACCAACCGCGGAACGTCGGCCGGTTCCAGCGAACAATCTGCGTGAAAGGCTGTTTCCAACCCGCAGCGCACGACGCCGATCTTCGGCCAATGTCCATGTTCAACCCAACGATACAGCTGGCTCCTGCCGAAGGAACTCACCGCCACCACGAAAGCCGCACGGCGGATCTTCTCACCAAGCCCGATGAACTGCGGATGATCGGTCTCCACCGTGCCATGCGCCGTAAAGCTGTAGGGCTTGTCGGCCAGCAGCCCGGCGAGCATCGCAACCTCCGTGGGATTGCTGCCGAAGTGTGCATGCAGGTGTTGGGCACCGGAATCGTTCATCCAGCTCGCCACTACGCAGGCCTCAAAAAAATAAATCCAGTGGTACGGCATCGGGCGCTCCGCACGCCATCCCATTTGCGTGGCAAGCCACAATCCGCGCAGGAATCTCACGGGCGAGGCGACAAACGTTCGCAGGACGTGTCGGGCGAGCCCGGTTACCCCTTCCGCGAGTACGACCTGGGTGAGTTCCAGTTCTCGCCGATCCTCCGGATCGACCGGCGCAGCGTCGCCGCGACGAATCGAAATCCTCTGGATAGACAGCCCGCGTCTCTCCAACGCAAGAATCTCCCGGCGGATGAAACTGTGGCTGACCTTGGGATACTGGTTCACCAGGTACGCAACTTTCATGGCGTCATAATCCCGGGAGGCCGTTGGCCAGTCATGCGGCACCGACTGTGTTGCGCTGGCACCAGCGGATCAGCACGTACAGTGCCCAGATTCGCGTCCAGTACAAGCCGGGGGCACCGGCGGAGAATGCCCGCCACAAGTTCATGACGGCATCCGGATCGAGGCCGGTCGAGGCCACGGCCTCCCGATCAGAAAATGTCTCGTCGATTCGCTTCCCAAGGGCGTTACGCAGCCAGCGCTCGAAGGGCAACTCGAACCCCGACTTGGGGCGATCGAACAAGGCCGGGTCGAGTCCCTCGAGCCCCCAGCGCCGCAAAAACTGCTTGCTGCGAATCGGGTGGTAGCGAACCGGGTCCGGCAAGCGGTCGACATGCTCGAGCAACACCTGATCGACGAGCGGCAAACGGATCTCGATAGAACTCGCCATGCTGACGGCGTCGGTGTCCTTGAGAAGTCGCTCGCAAAGAAAGAGTTGTTGCTCAAGGATGCTGATCGCCGAGAGATCGCTCCGACCGGTGATGTCGGTACCGAGGCGCTCAGCCACCGATGAAGGCAGCCCATCCGAAAAGTGTCCGGGCAACTCACCACCCAATAGGCGCTGATGGAAATCAGGCAAGAAGAGTCCGTAGGCCATCTGGTAGAGGCCTACCAGGTCCTCGCCGCGGCTCACCATGTCGGGGAGTTTGGCCCACCGCGTCTGCGGCGGGAAATCATTCGAGCCGCCACGGCCCGCAACGGCAGCAACCTGGCCGGCCATGGCTCGTCGCAATCTCACCGGCACAAACCTGGCGCGTCGGGCCCACCGTGCCAGTACCGGCAGATCCCTGAACGAGGTGTACCCCCCGAACAATTCGTCGCCGCCGCTGCCAACCAGGGCAACGGTAAAGCCGGCTTCCCTGACCGCTCGCGACATGAAATAGGAATTCAAGCCATCGAAGGTCGGCTGGTCGAGGCTGTCCAACGCGGAATCGAGATTGTCGAGAAAATCTCCTTCGCTCAGCATCACTTCGTGATGACGCGTCCCTATGGCTTTGGAGATTTCTCGCGCGAACACGCCCTCGTTGTGTTCCTGTTCCTCGAACGCGAGCGTGAAGGTATGCACCTCGGAACTCGAGACACGATGCGCCAGGTTGGCTACGGCGGAAGAATCGATGCCACCGGACAAAAAAACACCGAGCGGCACATCGCTCGCGAGGTGGAGCGCCACGGATTCTTTCAGCGCCTCCGCGACGTCCTCCTCCCGGACATCGCCAACAACATCCCGGGGCGGCAAATTCCAGTAGCGGGC
>JAABSN010000337.1 GCA_011390385.1 Thioalkalivibrio nitratireducens
ATGCACGGCATCGGTCGCGCCTAGCTCTGCGGCAACGGAAACGGCTTGCCGACAACGTCTGCCCAGACAGCCCGGGCGCTGTCGTCAAGACCCGCCATCTCCCAGCGAATCAGGGTCACCGGGATAATGCCGCGGGAGAGAAAGTCGTCGTGGAACTCGCCCAGGTCGAAGTCGTCACCGAGCTGAAACGCCCGCTCTGATATCAACTGCTCGATCTGGGTTTTGCCCAGGAGGTACATGCTGCCCAGGCCAGGGCGCCGCAGATAACCCACGAGGTCGTAGCGACCCAGGTCTTCCTCCATATAAGGTACCCAGTCCATCATGTAGGCGTTGGCCTCTTCCAGCGTCATAGAGCCGGTATGCATGCCGATCTCGGCAAAGAAGCGGCTGCCGCGCTTGATCAGTGCCGCGTAGAACAGCTCGCGAACCCGCGGATTGTCCTTCGCGATACCGGCCTGTATCAGCGTTTCCTCCAGGTAGGTCGCCCAGCCCTCGGCGCGGGCGCTCTCGCCGTGGGTGCGCCGTATCGGGTTGGTCAGCTTCTCGCGCAGCCTGCTGTCGAAGCGATGCCCGGGAATTGAGGCGTGTATGTGGTTGTTCAGCGCGTTGCGGAACTGGATCTCCTCCCAGAAATGCCGGTCTGTTTCCGCACGCGGGCTCCAGAAGACGTCGGACTCGAATTCGTCGGGCATGTCATCCGGAATTGTGAACAGCCTCAGATCATTAACCAGTTTCCGGGTATCTGCCTCGGCCTGGCGCGTGCGCTGCGCATGCTGCTCGGCGCTCCGGGTCAGTTCGAGCTCCTCCAGCGGCGCGTTGACGTGGCGATCCAGCAGATAGTTGAAGCGGTAGCGGTGAAACTCACGTTCGCCGATGCCGCGAAGGTCGTCCACCGTCTGCGGCAGCAGGCGGACATGCTTGAGATACCAGTTGAAGTTCTCGGCGCCAATGGCGGCGGATGCCTGCATGCTGTCACGGTTGTCGACCAGCCAGTCGTGATACTGCTGCGCGGCGGCCGTGGCCTGGTGGCACGCGTCGATCAGGCTTCCGTCCTGGCCTTCCAGGCGGCCGCAAAGATCCCGGAACCAGCCAATGGTTCCCTCCGGAGGCTCGTCGCGGTAGGGCTCGCCCTGGCCCACGCCATCGAAATTATCGAGCAGGAAGATAGCCAGCTCCGCCAGCTCGCCCGCGGGCTGCGTCAGGTTGTCGATGGCGCTCTCGACCATCGCCGGCACCGCCGTCAGGCGGTCCGCGAGCGCCGCCCGCTCCTCCGGCGTTGCCGGCACCTCGGCGTGCGGAATACCACGGAACTGATACAGGTAGGTCAGCGGGTCCCGCGACCAGGGCTGCATCACGCGGTGGTTGAAGACAATGGCGTTCATCTTTGACCACACCAGCAGGTAGTCTACCTGTCGCGGCACCTCCCACCCGGCGGTGTCAATCCCGCGCAGGCGCGCCTCGAAATCCTCCAGTTGTTCCCGCTGTGCCGCAATCGTGGCGGGACTCAGGTCCGGCACCCCCTCAATCACGGCCGGCCTTGCCAGCGCCAGAATCTCCGCGTTCATCTGCACCAGCCGCTCATAGCCGCTCTGTGCAAAGGCACCGGTACAGAAGGCATAAGCCACTGATACCAGCAGAAGCCCCTTCAGGTTTTTCATGCTTGCAAACTCCCTTTAAGACCTATCTGCCCGCACCGGATTTCGCTGGCGGGCCAACAGGCACCGCCATCAGCGATGCCACTCGGGGCGGAACTCCCGCTCCAGCTCAACCATCAGCTGATCACGGACAAGCGCTACCGGAATAAACCCGATACGGTAGACGCGATCGTGGAAGTCCTTCAGCGTGCCTTTCTGATCGAGCTCCCGCATCTTGTTGAAATAGTCGTCGCGCAACAGCATCCACTGGAAATAGCCGACTGTCGGGGCCGCTGTGTTGGTACCACCCCCGGCAATACCATCGATGTTGATCTCGGCGCCCCGACGCACGAACCCGGTACGCTCCGACTCCACCGTTACGGCCTCGTCCCAGGTCATGCGCCCACCGTGCAGGCCGGAATCAATGACCACGCGACCCATGCGCCAGAGCTTCAGCCGCAGAATCTCCAGCTCATAGCGGTCCTGCATATCCGCGGGAAAGAATCCGTATTCCGGTCGCGGCGTCAGCTCCCACTCCACGTAGTAGCACCAGGCCTGATCGGAATAGCTGTACTCGTAGCGCCTCAGGGGCCGCTCGTTGCGGTGGCGGTAAAGACGCATCAGGTGATGGCCCGGATAGGCCTCATGGGGTCCGATCGCGTAGTAGAAACTCCAGTCCTTTTCCGTGAGGTTTTCCTCGGCAACATCCGCGGGCCACTCGGGCTGGATGGGGATAATCGGCCAGGCCATCTTGGTGGACGGGTGTCCGGCGGGCAGATAGCCGGGGCCGAAACCCCACCACTGGGATGCGGCCATGCTCGGGTCCGACGCTACCATCAGCATGTCGTCGTCTTCCCAGGGGATGCTGACCAGGTCGTTCTCGATCGTCCACTCCCGCGTCTTGCGCGACAGCACAATGCCTTCATAGACCAGCTGCTCGTTGAACGGATGCAGACTCTTGGTTTCCCGGATGATCTCCTTCCAGGTCTTGTCCGGGTCTATGGCTGCCGCCTTGCGCTCCAGGTGTCCCTCCACGATCTCATACTGCTTCCAGCCCCAGTCATGGTAATCCGGCATCCGGGTAAAGCCGCGCTCACCGCGCGAGATCTGCTCGAGGGCGCGATCGGCGGTGGGGATCTGGTGTCGGTGCTCATGCAGGTAGTCGTAGAGGTCCGCACCGATACGGAAGTCCCCCTCGGGACGGTCGGTCCAGTCCTCGTTCACGAAACGGCGGAAGCGTCCCAGTGCCTCCACCGTCTGCTCCGCCTCGTTGATCAGCGCGTCGCGCAGGTCGGGTGACAGGCGCGCGGCAAACTTGCGCATGTGTTCCTGCATCACGATGACCGTGCCGTCGATGCGGGCGTTGGCGTAGGGCAGCCAGTTGGGAATGAATTCCGTGAGATTGGTCTCGGCGTTGACCAGGCGGGCGCGCAGGGTCTGCAGCTCGGCAACCAGGTCGCGGCCCCGCTCGTCGGGGTGGCGGTGATCCGCCTCGATCCTGAAGATCAGGCCATTGGTGAACACGTACTGCCGCGGGTCCTGCCGCCAGCGCTGCACGTCGCTCTCGGCGCGGATGTTGGCCTTCAGGATACCGCGCAGAAAGCGCCAGTCGATGTCCTGCTCGAGAGTCAGCGTGCCGCGATCAACCGCCTCGAGATCCTCGAGGATCGCCGACTGTGCGGCGATACGCTGCTGGAAGCTCTCGGCGCTCATGTCCCCCGGCAGGCTGCAGCCGACGCCGCGCACCTCGCACAGGTAACGCTCGACCAGGGCCTCGAAGCCCGGCGCGAGCTCTCGGGCACTTCCCGGCGCATCGCCGGGTCCGGCCAGTGCCGTCATCACAGACGATGCTACGAGAAAAGCGAGCGACCGCGCCCGAATT
>JAABSN010000034.1 GCA_011390385.1 Thioalkalivibrio nitratireducens
GTTGAGGCGGTGATGCTTCTGCGTTCCTGTCCGGCGCTGTAAACGCGATGTTGTCGATCCGGCTTTCCTTGCCCATGGGCTGGATCCGGATCCGGTCGCCGGCGTTGATGGCGCCGCTGACGATCGTTCCGGACACGGCCGCTTGCCCGTTTTCTCCGAATTCGGCGTTGTCGACATTGAACCGGAACGGCAAGCGAGGCCGGGCCTGCCGGGACTCTGCGGCAACGGTCAGGAAAGTGGCAAGCGTTTCCTGAAATCCCCAACCGGGCGTGCCGCCGTCGAGAGCGGATGCGGACGGATGGGTTGGGACTGCCAGCACCACGGCCTGGATGAGGCCGATGCGATGGGCGAGTTCTCCGAATTCCGACTCGAGCGTGCTCAGGCACGGATCGCGAGGATCGCGATCGGCGGTACCGTGCACGGCCAGCGCGACATGCTGGATGCCCAACCTTGCAAGGAGATATGCCTGGCGGCGCACCAGGTGGGAAAGCTCGTGGCCTCCAGCGACCGCAAGGATCGCCACGTCCGCATTCCTTGCGGCCACGAGTTCGCTGTAGCGGAACGGTTCGGCAGGCAGGACAGCCTCGATCTCGATGTGCCGCGCCGGTGAGGGAACAGCGGGCTCGGTTCCAGGCCCGGAGTGATCTACGCCGTCGGCCCAACGGGCAAGGTATGCCCGCAGAGCGGCTGGTTCGACCCCATGTCCCACGCCCAGTACCAGTCGAAGTACGGCCGGACTGGCAACGGGAGAACCGGGCTTGTGGATTGAGTGATCGGGCGCTGACATCGTAACTCCTTGTCGTCTTCTTTCGCGAGATGGGCCAGCGCGCAAGTCTCGCCCGATCCCGCGTGCGGTGCAAAGCCACATGACGTTGTCCGGTCCGATTCCTTAACGCTTGGCGAGCCAAGGGAAAGGCAGAAATCCATCGGCATCGGCCGACATCCGTCGCGTTATCCGGCGGCAATTTGCACGATGAAGCCCTCGTGGTCAGAAGGACCAGACCAGAGGAATCACCGCGATGGCCACCAGTGAGGTCACGATGGTCATTGGGATGCCGGCACGCAGGTAGTCACTGAAACGATAGCCGCCGGGACCGAAGACCATGAGATTGGTCTGGTAGCCGATGGGGGTCGCGAAACTGGCCGAAGCAGCCATCATGATTGCGATCGCAAACGGTAACGCACTCACACCCAGATCTCCCGCCACCGCGAAGGCAATGGGAAAGACCAATACCGCGGCAGCGTTATTGGTGATGACCGCTGTGAACAGGGCAGTGGCCAGATAGATCATCACCAGATTCGTCCATGGATCGCTTCCCGCCAGGCCCACGAGGCCGAGTGCCAGTGTCTGAGCGAGTCCCGTTGTCTCCATCGCAGCCCCGACGCCAAACGCAGCAGCGATGGTGAACAGAACCGGCCAGTCGATACTGTGCCGCGCACTCTCCAGGGTCACGCAGCGGGTCAGCACCATCAGGGCCGCGGCCATCAGTGCGCCTTCCAGCATGGAAAACAGGCCGCTGGTGACACTGACCACCATCGCAAGCAGGATGCCGGCTGCGAGCAGGGCGCGGTCGTGCCGAGGGGTCGCGCGTTCCTCGATCCGGTTGACCAGAAAAAAATCCCGGCTGTTGCGGTTCTGCATCTGGAACCCGGGTCCCGCTTCGATCAGCAGCGTGTCGCCCGCTTGCAGCGCGATATCCCCGATCTTGCCTTTCAGGCGTTTCCCATTGCGCGCAACGGCGATGATGACCGCCTGGTAACGATTTCGAAACCCGGCATCACGGATAGTCTGACCCAGCAGCGGACAACTGTCCGAGACCACGGCCTCGAGTAGATGCCGGTCGGCACGATGTCCGTCGAGTTTGAACACCTGGCCGGTCGCCGGACGCAGACCGCGAATTTTCTGCAGATCGACGACCGATTCGACCACACCAACGAACACCAGTCGATCACCACTGCGTAAGCGCTCCTGGGGCGACACGGCGGGAAGCACCGTACCATCGCGATCCAGTTCGATGAGGAACGCGCCGGGGAGATGGCGCAATCCCGCGTCTTCGATACTGCGCCCTTCCAACGCCCCGTGGGGCTCCACTTCCATCTCGATGCTGTACTCGCGCGGATCGCTCAGCTGCGCGAGGACCGGCCGGCGGTCCGGTAGCAACCAGCGGCTGGTCAGAATCAGAAAAACCAGGCCGAAAAACGCCACGGGCAATCCAACCCAGGCGATGTCGAATAATTCGAGGCCGGTACCGGTGCGATCGAGCAGCAGGCCGTTCACCACCAGATTGGTACTGGTGCCGATCAGCGTGATCGTGCCCCCCAGGATCGCTGCGTAGGACAGGGGGAGCATCAATTTGGACACGGGGAGGTTGTGCTTGCTCGCCCACTCGCTGACCGCGGGGATCAGCATACCGACCACGGGCGTATTGTTGAGCAGGGCGCTCATCAGCGACACCGGCGCACTGAGGCGCCATTGCGCGTGGGACAAGGACCGGGGCCGCCCGAGCAGGTTGTGCACGATCCACTGAATCCCACCGGTCTCGCGTATGCCGGCGACCACCACGTACAGCGCGCCCACCGTGATCACGCCCTGGTTGGAGAAGCCGACGAAGGCCTCACCGGGGCCGAGGACACCGACAACCATCAGGATGATGACCGCGCCGATGAAGACCAGATCGGGAGCAGCGCGGGTGAGCGCCAGCAGACCGAACATGGTGGTCACGAGTGCAGCGGTGAACCAGGCTTCCCAGGGCATAGCGGCTGCACGTCCGAAGAGAGTTGAAACGGGGTGTTCCCCGATGTTCGTGCTGTGGTCGGGTGGAGAAACCCGGAACGCCAAAAGTATCCGTTCGTCGCCAAGCCTCGTCAAACATGTGAAGCGGCTCCCGTAAGCGGTGCAATTCGTTGCTGCTCGTTGCCACCCTGCGCCCGGATCCGGCGCAGGCTGCCGTGAAATGCAGACCCACCGATACCTCGCCAGGGAAACCGGCCCAGGGGTATCGCGGTTCTTCATTTTGGAATGACCTGCCGGTGGTCCGCGGCGTAGACTGTCGGCGTGAACATCCATCCCTATGCGAGCCTGAAGCCGGAACTCATACTGGATGCAGTGGAAACCACCGGACTGCGCGCCGATGGGCGACTGCTTGCACTCAACAGTTACGAGAATCGCGTTTACCAGATCGGCGTCGAGGATGCACAACCCGTGGTCGCGAAGTTCTACAGGCCCGGGCGCTGGTCGGAAGCGGCCATTCGTGAGGAGCACGGTTTCGCTCTCGAACTTGGCACTCAGGAGATTCCGGTCGTCGCCCCACTCATCGATGAGAGCGGAGAAACGCTTCACAGCCACCAGGGATTCTGGTTCGCCATCTATCCGCGCCAGGGCGGCCGCAGCCCGGATCTGGAGCAGCGCGAAAACCTCGTACGCATTGGGCGCTTCATCGCCCGCATCCATGCGGTCGGACGCGCCGGACACTTCGTCGCACGCGAATACATGGATACCGATACGCTGGGTGAGATCGCGCGTGACGACGTGCTGGCAAGCGAGCGCTTGCCGCTCGAGCTGGAATCGGTGTACGAGGATCTGAGCGAGGATGTGCTCGAGCGCGCCGTGCGCAGGATCGCCGAGGCCGGCCCTGTGGCCATGCTGCGGCTGCATGGTGATACCCATCCAGGCAATATCCTCTGGACCGAGGCGGGTCCGCATTTCGTCGATCTCGATGATGCATGCACGGGTCCTGCAGTCCAGGATCTCTGGATGTTTCTCTCCGGCGATCGCGGCGAAATGGCCGAGCAGATGGGGGCTTTGCTCGAGGGTTACGAAACCTTCATGCCGTTCGATCGCCGCGAACTGGCGCTGGTCACGCCGTTACGCACCTTGCGAATCCTCCGGCACGCAGCCTGGCTGGCGCGCCGAGCGGATGACCCGGCATTCGTGCAGGCGTTCCCCATCTTCTACACGCCGCGTTACTGGGAAGGTCATATCCTTACCTTGCGCGAACAGGCTGCGGCGCTGGACGAACCGCCGTTGTACCTGGGTCACTGATGGTTGCAAGTGAAATCATGACCGCTCGCACAGGTCACTTCGGGTGACACGTGACCATGCTGATAACGTGAAACAACCTGGGTACGGTGCCAGGAGGCGCGGCCGAACTCGACCACGCCGGCTCTGAGCCCCAGGCTCCAGGGCCTCGAGCGGCGCAAGTCGCTGCGCCCATTGGCACCCTGCATCCTTCATCTTCGTGGGTGTCGCGTACCGCGAGCAGGATCGTTAGTCCCTCGATTTCGGATCGGAGCGTGGCTCCCCGGCCCGGCGCTGTTCCGAATCCTGCTCGATATCGATGACGCGTCCCTGATCCAGGAAGTGCGGGTTCGGGGCACGATCGTCCTCATCCTCCCAGTCGTAGCGTCGGTAGATCGGGAAGGGATCGTGGCGGTACAGCACCCAGCCCGATACAGCCCCCACGACCGCCCCGGCTAGATGCGCCTCGAAGGAGATTCCGGGGCTGCTCGGCACCACACCCCAGATCATGCTGCCGTACAGGAACAACACGATAAGCGCGAGTGCAATCGACAGCGCGTCACGGCGACGAATGCCGATTACCGCCGCGAAGAACATCAGTCCGTGCGTCAGACCGCTGGCGCCGATATGGTAGGACTCGCGCGCGAACAACCAGACGCCGAGGCCACCGAGTAACCAGATCAGGGGGAGCGCGATACGGGTTGCGCGGGGGAAGCCGTAAATGCATAGAGCGCCGAGCACCCAAAGAGCAGGACCATTTGCCGACAGATGGGTCCAGGAGCCGTGCACCAGTGGTGCCGAAAGGATTCCGAGCATCCCGGCAGCATCGCGCGGCAGGATGCCCAGCCGGTAGAATTCGTCACCCACCACGGTCTGCAGAAGCTGAACAACGACCAGCAGCGCGACACCGAACAGGGGCCATATCAACGCCCGCCGGATGCGGTCGCGTTCCGCTGCCGGATCGGTCGGCGGCGCTGGTCGTCGCAGGTCGAACATGGGGTTACCATGCCATGACTGGCCGACCCAGCCAATGTCCCGGGTTGGGCCTTGGGTGGATTCGGTTCCGATCGAAGGACGTTTCGTCCGGAAGACGGGTCAGCGCTGACGGAAACGGGCCTCTACTCAGAGGGCTTCTCGCGTTCAGGCTGTATTGCCAGCGCCTGACCCGCCTGCAGAAGGCAAAAAAAAGGCTGGGTGCCCTTTTCCGAACACCCAGCCTGCGACGACTTCCCTTTCCGCCCGCACTCCATTGCAGGGTGCCTCCATGCACGCCCCAAACTCACCAAGGGCCTGAATCCGCGAACGTTCATTCTCATGAACTCAGTATCGCCTCTTTCTCCCCAACATCCGTGTCGGGGCTTTTTTTGCACGGCCTCGTCTTTCCTTGATGCCTGCCGTGTTACGCGACGCGCCGTTTTGCTGCCTGGGGGAACATCGGTTACGACCCGCATTTCTCTCTTCCTGTGTGCGACCCAGTCTACCCAACCGGCGCAATAGTGCCAGTCGTTTTCGCTGCGAAAATTCGCACTACGGGAAAGGACAGGTGGCTTTATCTCGAGCCGTAACGAAAAATCATGCTGCGTAGCCGTGCAGAACCAGCATCATGTACACCTCCCGATCCACGTTTGTCCCGAGCTTGCGGTGAGCACGCGCACGGTTGCTGTACACCGTTTTCGGCTCACAATCGAGGAGTGTTGCGATTCCCTTCGGATGGAGCTGTTCCACGTGTGTGAGTTGCAGGATCTGGATTTCCAGCGCGGACAGACGCTCGAAAGGATCTGGCTCCCGGCATTCAAGAGCCGCGAGCATGGTCTTGTTGCGGTACCTCGACCCTGTCCCCAGGCATACCACTGCCTCGACCATCTCATCGAGGCTTCCCCCGCGCTTGGGAATGTACGCGTGGCAGAACCCCTGATTCAGCAATGAGCGGATGATCGGTAACCGATCCAGCCGCGACATCGCGATCACACCGTCATAGCGCTCACGGAGGTTGCCCCGGCGCATTTCGAAGAATCCGTTTTCCGGCTCCTTCAGAAACAGATCCATGATGATCAGTTTCTGACTGGATTCTCCATATTTGCGATTGCCTTCGACTTTCTTCGATTCTTCCAGTGTCTCGAAAGCATGTACCGTCACTTCTCTGCCGATCCTCGGTTCCACGTCCTCGCCAAGCACGCGGGCAATCTCCAGAAGTAGCATCAGTTCGTCGTCAATGACGGTGATTTCGAGCGGTTTCATGATACTGCTCCAATTGCTCCAGCATGTTCGTCACTTTTCCGAGATCACATCCCTGGAAGAGATGACTTTCTATCTTCTCAAACCGCAATACCCATTCTTCCATTTGCAGCATCGCGCAACTGCCCTTGGCTGCATGAAGCACCCCGAGCAGACGCTTCCTGTCATGCGCCCGGGCTGCATGTAGTGCTTTCGCTATCAGGTGCTCGAGCCCTTCGAGGAAGCGCGCTGGAGGTGCTCCCGGCACTGCCGACTGGCCTCCGGTCAATGGTTTCAATCCCGATGGTGGCACCGTGTGGTTCAGGAATCGGATCATTTCCCCTTCGTCAACCGGCCGCCCTAGTACGACTTCCGCCCCTGCCACGAGCGCCTGCCGGTGGATCTCCGGTCGCGGGTCGCCGGTGATCATCGCGCAGCGGACCTCGGGATGCTGGTGCCGTACCCAGGCAATCAGTTCCAGACCATTCTCATCCGGCATCTGATAATCGGCAATCATCCCCCATATTCGATTCTCACCCTGTTCGAGCTTCGACTTCGCCTCCGCGGCACCACGGGCCATCAGGATTTCGGGTTTGTCACTGCCGCCGTTGACCGCGTGGACCAGTGCGGCCACGGCCTCGTTGTTCGAATCGATGTCATCGACCAGAAGCAGGGCTCCATCGGTTCTCACCGATTTCCGCAGGGTTTCAGGGACGGGCGGGTTCGTCTTCAGCGCCTCGCGTATTTCCCGCGTGGTCACCCAACGCGCCAGGTGGGTTCGATTGATGGGTGACAGATGCAGGGCGTGATCGGACAGCACAAGGTAGGGCTCGTCTGGCGTGTTCGTGGTCCACACCTCCCGGGACACCAGGGAAAGATCGATCCGGCCCACATTCATTGATTCAGGGCCAATGACCACCAAGGCACCGGCAGCGCGCTGAACGTGTGCGGCAATGTCGCGCTCCAGATCGGGGGCATCCGGAATGGAGACCCAGACCGTGCTGTGGCTGCGGTCCGGTATATCGTTTTCCAGACCACGGTCTTTCCATTCCCAGCGGAACCAGGCTCCGGAACCCGAATGCCGTCCACGCATCACGTTCGCGTCACCCCACTCCCAACGTGCGAAAGCGCGGGCGGCGTTGAGACCAAGACCAACTCCATCCTCGTTTTCGGCGTCAACGAGCGAAATCGCAGTTCCTTTTTCTGCCTGAGTGCCTTCCTCGAAGATTCTTTCCTCCCACCCATTGGGTACCCCGGGTCCGCTGTCCATGATGTCGATCGCCCATTGATGTCGTTCGTTATCGCTCGGTCCCATCCACACGTGAATGACGTCCCCATCCGGCGAAAAGCGGATTGCATTGGACAGGAGGTTGCTCACGCCATGCCAGAGGGACGTTTCCTTGACCCGCATCCGCCGCGGCACGCGCTCATCGACCCGAAGCAGGATCGTGACCATTTTCTTGTCCGCGATCTGTTGATGCAGGAGTACGGCTCGCTCCACCACCTCGACCGCATCCGTTCCGCCAATATTGGCCCGACGCTCCTCCAGATGATCGGAGACGATCAGGTTCATGACATTGCACGCCTCCAGAATACCGGCAATATTGCAATCGTCGGGACCGGCCCGACCATCCAGGCCGGGCGCGCGCCTGGACGCTGCCAGCGCGTAGGCATGGATGTTTGCCAACGGCGCCCGGAGATCATGCGCCTGTACCGCAAGCCGCCTTTCCGTTTCCTCGTGGGCCGCCTCGCGTTGGCGTATGCGCTCCCTTTCGATTCTGTTGTCTTGGCGGGCCTGGATGATTGCGCAACGAACTTCCTCGATGCGCCGCGCGGTGCGGGGGTTTGGCCAGCGCAGCCCGGCCGGCCCGTGTACCGGCTCGTCCTTGTTCGGATACGGCGCGGACCCTTCGTCGTCTTCCTCGATGGTCTGGAGCAACCGGTCCAACGCCAGGCGCCCTCGCCGATGGTGGACTTCGGTAAGGATGAACAGGCCCATCATGGCGCTGGCAAGCACAAGGGCCAGCAGGGTCGTGTTGCGCGCGATCAAGGGCAGTCGGCTGGAGTGGACAATGATCTGAACCGTTCTGGGTGATTCTGCCTGCACCTCGTTGCGCACGATCGCCGTCCCGGTCGTCGTGTGGGCGGAGGCAGGGCCATGGGGAAAATGGGTCGCAATTGGACGGAGGTCATCCCCACCGGCCACCACCACCGATACCCCCCAGCGCTCCGCCTCGCGCACCGCCAGATCGCGGATCTTCGCCGTATCGTCAGCATCCACACCGGCCAGAAGGCGAGCTACGCTTTCCGCAATCAGTTCCGCACGATCCCTCTCCTGCGACTGGATCGTCTGGTAGGCCTGCAGCCCATTCGCAATCAATGCTGCGCCGACCACGGTGACGACTAGGATCCGGAGGATCATGGCAGGGCACTTGATCGAATTTTCATCGGAAATTTCTCCGCGTCGCCGGCATCGATGCCATTGCACGCGATCGGCTCTGAAACGCCTGCGGCCTTCTGCCGTCACATTCCTCTGTTTTCCCCACCGTTGGGTCGCCTTCACTCACCCGGTTTCGCCCTGGCCCAGCCGCGGGGCAATACCCATGGGAACCGGGTCTCTGACAATCCCGATCCGCTATGCCTGTTGCACCGGATCGACGTCGAAGATCTCGGTAACAGGGCGTGGACGCCCAACAAAAAACCCCTGCACGTAGGTCACACCGTAGCCGCGAAGAATCTCCAGGATCGCCTCGCTACCGACATACTCGGCCGCGGTGCGTTTACCGAAACCGTGGGCGATGTTGATCATTGCCTGAACGAGCAGGCGGTCGTCCGCGCTGCGGTCCAGGTCGCGAATGAATGCACCGTCGATCTTGACAATGCTGGCGGGCAATTGCCTCAGGTAGTGAAACGAACTGAAGCCCACGCCAAAGTCGTCGAGCGAGAAGTGGCAACCCAACTCACGTACACGGCCGATCAAGCTGCGCGCCTTGACAAAATCGGTGATCGCAGCAGTTTCCGTGATTTCCAGTGTCAGGCGTGCCGGGTTGACGCCGCAGTTGCGAAGATCCTCGGCGAGGATCTCGAACAGATCCGCAGAGTGAAGTGTATGGGCCGAGATATTCACTGCGAGGTGCACCTTCGGGTGGGTCCGGTCGAGCTGCTGCAGAAGCCGGAGGCTGTGCCGCAACACCCAACGGTCTATTTCGATGATCTGCCGGCTCTGTTCCGCGACCGGTATGAACTGGTTCGGTTGGATCAACTCGCCATTTCGCCCGCGCATGCGGACAAGGATTTCGTAGTAATTGGTGTCGTTGTCAGCCAGCCGCAGCAACGGTTGAGCATAAAGCTCAAAGCGCCCTTCAAGGAGCGCATCGCGCAGGTATTCGACCCAGTAAACGCGTTCCTGGACGGCTCTCCTGATTTCGGTAGACGTCGGCAGCATGTGCCAATTGCCGGGTCCGATATTCTTTGCCTGGTACATTGCGAGGTCGGCGCTGGCCATGAGATCCCTGGCGTTCATGCCGTGCCTGGGAAACAGCGCTATGCCAACACTGGCCGTGGTTCGGTGACGCAGGTTGCTGACAGGCAGCGCAACGCGCTCAAGGCGCCGCACCACGCGCTCGGCAAGAGCGTTGGCCTGAGGTTCATCTGCGTCGCACAGCAGTATGCCGAATTCATCTCCACCAAGGCGCGCCACCATCCCGTCCGTCCCGATGGCCTCGTCCAGGGCTTCGGCCACCAATTGCAGGAGTTGGTCACCGGTCTGGTGACCGCTGAAATCGTTGACATCCTTGAATTCGTCGAGGTCGAGAAAAAGAACTGCGCCGCGTGCGGAAGGGTCCGAAAGAGCCGCTTCCATTGCATCCTGGAACGCGCGGCGATTCGGTAGATTGGTCAGTGGGTCATGGCTCGCCAGCCACGTCAGTCGGCTCTCCGCCGCCTTGCGTGCCGTCACATCCAGACCCACCGATATGATTGCCGTGTCCCCCGATTCGGTTTGCGGTAATGGAGCGTGGTACCAGGCAATGGTTCGCGGCTCCGCGTGGCGATCGAGGAGCAGCGCGGATTCCTCCTGGCGCGGGCCGTTCATGGCACCGGCGAGCACGTTCGGATTTGCCTCATGTTCCGCGCCACCCATGAAAACCGTTTGAAAGTCGCGCCCCCTGAGTTCACTGGCGGCACGCCCGACCAGAGATAACCCATACGCATTGACGAGGCTGATGCGCCCTTCGCGATCCTGTGTGACGATAATCACGCGGGCGGTGTCCAGCAGGCAATTGACGAAGTCCCGCTGCCGTCCGAGTTCCACCATCCGCGTCGAGAGTTCCCGGTCCCGGATCCTGACCCGAGTCTGCAGCGCCTCGAGCTGTGAGGACAGGTCCAGAGTCACCAGGTTGATCAGGTCGATTTCGTCAACGACCCGATTGCGCGGCTGGCCAACCGCCCGCCGGAGAGGCCCGAATTCGCCGCGTGCCAGCATGGGAAGATTTCCAGACAACCGGCGCAAACGGTCCATCGGACCCCACAGAATACCAAGCAGCAGCAGTTCCGCAGCCAGCCAGCCGAAAAGGGCGACCGCAAGCGCGATCCGCGTATCCTTGCGAATGGCCAGGATCTGCTCGGTGATATCGGAAATCAGAAGCATATGGCCGGTGCGGCTGCCCTGCGCGGTGTCTAATGGCAGGGCTGATAGCTCGAGGCTTCTGCCCCCCCACTCGAACTGCCGTGGTTTCTGCCGCAACTGATCCAGCGACCATTGTGTGGCGACTCCATGCAGCACCGGGAGCACGGTGTCCTCGCCGGTCAGAATGACCACGGCTCCGGACCAGGGTCTGATGTGCCGTTCCGAAAAGACGCCGTTGCTATTGTCGGTGAGGTCGACCAGCAGGCCGATCTCGCTCCCGGAAATCCGCCTTGCATTCAGAGCGACCTCGCCCAGCGAGCGTGAGAGAGCCACTGTGCCCGCCAGCACGCCATCGACGAGAAGGGGAACGACCACATACTGTCGGCATTGATCGACACACCATAATGCGGCGAACGGCGCCTGCTGCTGCGTCACCTGATCCACCCATCGAGCGATCGGCGGAGGGACGGTGTCCGGGTCGGGCGCGTTCAGAACATCTCCCCAGGCAGCCAGGGCCGTGCCATTGGCTGCAAATATCTGTACTTCGTCGAGCCCTGCCTCGAGTTGGAGAGCCGGCCACTGGGGCTCGAACGACGATTCGACCCGCGCGCGATCACCCAGCAGCAGGGCGGGTCCCATGCCACTGAGTGCGGGAATCAGGGAACCCAGAAGCTGCAGGTGCTCCCGGGAACTCGAAAGAGCCTGAGCGCTTTCGCGCGCCTGCCGCTCGTGGATGACTTCGCGGTGCTGGTCGAACTGCAGGTTGAGATTTGCCTGGCTGAGGAGTGTGTACATGACTGCAAGTCCAAGCAGTACCAGGCTGGTCAGAATCAGTGCCCGCCACTTGAGGCTCAGGAAGGACCCCGATCTGGTGGAGTCCGCAGCTGGTATCGATTCCGTTGCCATTGATTGCATGCCGTCTCCGGATCAGACCCACGACGCGATCACAGGATCTCAGCTTTCAGAAACGCAGGGATGCCTGGCCAAGCCACAAGTCCCAGCGTCGTTCGGTCTGTGTTGGATCGGGGTTGTCGACCCCGGGCAGCCACCCCGTGCCATCCACCCGATGATATTCCAGTGCCAGATTCAGCATCGGATTGACCTGCCACTGCACTCCAGTGCTCCAGTCCTTCGCGAATCGTGTATGCGCAGGGAGGCCTGTCCTCGCTTCAAAGCGGGTCCCTGAACGGTCGCTGCGATCCGTGAAGAGCACGTCGTAGCGCAGACGCCAGGTCCAGTTCGGTGTCAACCGGTAAGCGTATTGCAAATAAGCGCTTTCACCCGTCAGGTTGAAGTCGCGAAGCGGGTTGTCCAACCCCGTCAAACGCAGGGATCGTCGTGCGTATTCGCCTGTCAGATCCCAGTTTTCCGCGTTGTATTGCAGAGAGAATATCCAGGGACGAAACCGGAAGTCCGCATTGCCTGGCCCCTTGGGGTTGGAGCGGAACTGGGCCTGAACGTCGCCCCCGCCGACGGCCGCAATGATGCGCCCGCCATCATGCTCATAGAGCAGTTGACCGATGACGGAAGTCCTTCCTCGGAAGCTCCCGGGCTCAGGTCGACCGAGCGCGGCCCATTCGACGTCTTCCCCGGTTTGGGGAATCCCGACGTTGAGCTTGAAGCGCAGATCACCACTGCCGACAACGTGATTCGCATAGAGCGCAACACTGTCACTCGAAAGCCCCAGCGATCGCGTGCGATCAAAATAGATCGATTGTGGAAGCAGGATGCCAGGGCGTGTCACCGCGACGTCCCGCGTTTCGTTGTACAGGCCAAGTGGGTTTTTCACACGGCCAGCGCGAATCCCCCAGTTACCGAGTGCATTGGCCTGAACCTGCCGGTCAATCAGGGCATAGTCCAATGCCGGTTGCGCATCCTTGCTTTCGCCTCCAGCACGCCGGCTGATCACCTGTGCTGCGATCAACGTGTCTTGCCACGGCCGTAGCGACACATTGACGCCCAGTTCCGTGAACTGCAGGCTCGCGCTGTCGCTGCTCGGACCGAAGAAATTGTTTCGATCCGTGGCGACGACACCCTGTGTCGCGAAGCCGTGCCATTGCCATCCGAAGATCCTCGATTCTGCGAGCAGGGTTTCCGGTGCCAGGCTGCCCAAGGCAACTGCCATCACCACGGTGAGTGCGGGGCATCTACTCCACTGCCAGAACGCGAACGCGTGCATTCGCAACCTCCTTATTGACGTATCCGATGGCCCCTGGTGTGGTTGCCACACGTTCCAGCATTTCTCGTTCGGAAGTCACTCGAGTAGGTGCCTGTGCAGTACCGGAAAAGACCTGACGATCCCAGGCGAGGCGCAATTGATGCGGAAAGACACCGAGCACGGCTTTGGCAAATCGAATGTGAACAGGATGGTCATCAGGAAGGACAAAGACGTGCACGGCCTGTCCATCGGGCCAGCCATGTTGGCGCTTCGCGATCATGGCTCGAAGGGAATTGACGCCCAGGATGTGGGTTTGTACGTCCAGATGGGTAATCACCAACGGGTTCTCGGCGGAGCAAGGGGTGGGGGGCAAGACCAGCCAGAGGCTTGTGAACAGAATAATCAGCTTCAGGAATCGAGCACCGCGCCGATGCTCCAAGGTATCTGCCGAGGGATCCTCGGGGATCCGAGAACAGCCAACATGCTCGGGTTGCGAGGCCATTATTCTGCGGCCGGATTTTTTACACGCAGTCCCTGCAGCATTGGAATCCTTGTGTTGAAGGCTGCTCGCCTGGGTCTGTGAACCTGTGTGCGGTAACGACAGGGGGAGTTGCACCACCGAGCGGTAGCCTATATCGATACCCCTTTGATAGTCTACTCTCCGGGTTCGGGTCGAATTCCCGGCTTGTGCCGGGACGCGTGGCCTCGCTACCTGTGATGGCGCTGGCGGCCACCCCTGATGATGAAAGGCGTAGGGTGCCCATCAGCGCAGCGAATTGCACCGTTCGAAACCCGGGACAGAGGGCCGGCGTGGTATCCGTGCGGTTCGGCTGCGCCTCACGGCACCCTACGAGACGCACTTTCCCGTTAAACATTTCGTCGATCAGTCTGCAGGTATCAGCATTGAGTGGGCAGTGCAGTCAGTCCATCGGACTCTGACTCCACTTTTTCGCCCGCGGTCGCGGGATCCACAGGCAGTAAGGATGAGGGAATGAGAATCGGCGAAGAACGGCGTATCAAAGAGGGTGTTCATGCTCGCGCCTGGGTTGTGTCGCCAACCGAGGATTGGCAGCGCCTGTGAACAGCAATGCTGCATTGGCCGACACCTTTGTCCGGTATTTCCAACTGGCGTTTCCCGATGCTGCCGATTCAGATGCGCTACGGGAGGCATATCGAATCCGCTACCAGGTCTTCTGCGAAGAACTGGGCTTTTTCACGGCCACGGCAAGCCCTGAAGAAGAAGTTGAGAGGGACGAGTTTGATCAGCGTTCGTCCCATTGTGTCGTGCGTCATCGTTTGACTGGCTATCCTGCGGGTTACGTGCGTCTGGTTCATTGCGGTCTCGATACCGCTACGAGGCTTTTGCCGATCGAGATGCGTTTCCACGATTGTCTGGTGCATCCGATCCTCCATCCCGAGCATCTGGACCGCAACAAGATCTGCGAGATTTCTCGCTTGAGCGTGCACGCCGGGTTTCGACGCCGGGCAGGGGAAAAGGAGTGGTTGCACGGAGACCCTGTGTGGCTTCAGGGTGGGCCGGATCATCTCCGCACCTTCCCTTTGATCACGGTGGCGTTGTTCATGGGCGTACTCGGTATGGCAATTGCGCAAGGCAGAGAGCATGCCTTCGCCATGATGGAGCCGCGGCTCTCCAGATTGGTCAAGGCCAGTGGATTCGCCGTGACCAAAGTGGGGGAGCCACGAGAATATTATGGCTTGCGTACCACCTACCACATTGATTTGCTGCATGCGCTTGATCTCGCGCGGACTTCTCCACTACTGAATCCACTTTATCGTGCAGCCTGGAAAGGCATAACCGGCGGAAGTGGCCTGCAACGGGTTGCCGAGTGAAGCATTCCGATTCGCATGGACATCGGCGCGCATCATGGCACCCCGGTAGAGCGGTCTGGTAGCGGACCCACTCACGTTTGCCGCCTTCGCGTCACGTAGCCATATCGCCAACCGTGCGTTGCCGGCAGACGCGGGCGACCGCTCGTGGTTCAGGCTGCGTGTCGTTGGGAAGGGGCTATCCTTTGACAAGGAGCCCGGACCCGGTAGAATACGCGCCTCGAAGACGACAGGCGCGTAGCTCAGCTGGTTAGAGCACCACCTTGACATGGTGGGGGTCGTTGGTTCGAGTCCAATCGCGCCTACCACGAATTCCCTTTCACCGCGGCCACTGGGTTTCTGCCCCGTGGCCGTTTGCGTTTCTGGCCGGCGTCGTTCGAGCGAAGCGCTGGCTCCGGGTTCGGATTCCCTCCATGAATACACCTTGCCGCACGTTCGGCAAACCCCGTCCGCAACCATCTGTGTTGGTCTATCATTATATGTTTATGCATGTTGAACTCAGACCTTTGGTGCAAGGAGTGAATAATGTCGAAAACCGATGAAGAGAAAGACGGGTCAGTGGGCGACAAGGAACTGACAGACGACAGTGTGGAGACGTACACCGTCGTTCAGCAGAGTTCCGAGGCCCAGGATGCGCAGTTCAGCGCGGCCGAGGATATTCTGGAGCATTCGGATCCGAAGCCGGCCGATTACGACGCCGCGCTGAAGACGCTCGAGGCCATCCTGGAAGGCGCGTCGCCGGACGACGCTGCGGCTCTCAAGTCGGCTCTGATGCGCTGGCAGAAGTTCGAGACCCGGTTGCCGGTCAGTCCCGATGACGAACTGGTCGAAGACTGGCGCAGTGCCGTCTATCCATACAAGAATCGCCTGTCACGCAAGAGCTACGAGCGCCAGAAATATCACCTGCAGGTCGAGTTGTTGAAACTGCAGGCCTGGGTCCGGGAAACCGGGCAGCGGGTGGTGATCCTGTTCGAAGGCCGTGACGCGGCCGGCAAGGGCGGCACGATCAAGCGTTTCATGGAACACCTGAACCCTCGCGGCGCCCGCGTGGTGGCACTGGAGAAACCCACCACCGAGGAACTGGGGCAGTGGTATTTCCAGCGCTACATGAAGCACCTCCCGACTTCCGGTGAGATCGTTCTGTTCGACCGCTCCTGGTACAACCGAGCGGGGGTGGAACGGGTGATGGGGTTCTGCAGCGACGAGGAATACGCGACCTTCATGCATCAGGCGCCGGAGATGGAACGCCATCTGGTGAATAGCGGAATCCATCTGATCAAGCTGTGGTTCTCCGTGAGCCAGAACGAACAGCGGCGCCGGTTCAAGGAGCGCAAACTGCACCCGCTGAAGCAATGGAAACTGAGCCCGATCGACCTGGCATCGCTCGATAAGTGGGACGAGTACACCACGGCCAAGGAAGCGATGTTCTTCCATACCGACCATTCGGAGTGCCCGTGGATCGTGGTCAAATCCGACTGCAAGAAACGCGCGCGACTCAATGCGATGCGATATGTTCTCAACTCGATGGATTACACGGGAAAGGACATGAAAAACGTGGGTCAGACCGATCCGCTGATCGTGGGACGGGCCAGTTTTACGGGTAACATGGGATAACCTTGACCGACGGCGTTCAGCCCCGATCATGCACGTCGACCGGGCAGAGGGCTGAACTCCAACGACTCCTGTCGTGTGTGCAAGCATCAATCCGAACGAATATCGCAGGGTGACAATCAGCGCAGCGAATTGCACCGTTCGAGATGCGTGGGCCAGGAGCCAGGGCCGGCGTGTGCCCGGTGCGGTTCGGCTTCGCCTCACGGTACCCTACGCAGGTTCTTTCGCTATAACTGTATCCTCGGACGCATGGCATCCCAAATGATATAAGTGGGAGTGAGTTCCCGCACTCGATGATGGACATCGAGGCTGCCAGTCCCCGCTTTTCGCAGGAGTTGACGATTACGACAGCCAGGTCGGTAAAGAAGCGTGAGGTGTTTGGCTGGGCGATGTTCGACTTCGCCAACCAGGCCTATACCCTGCTGATCATCACTGTCATCTTTGGGGACCTGTTCACCCGGGTGATCGTGGGCGATGGCCCTGATTACCGTTTGGGTAACCTGTTGTGGAGCGTTGCCCTGGCCGTCAGTTACCTGCTGGCCCTGATTGCCGCACCCATTGCCGGGTCGATCATGGACGCGACGCGTTCAAGGAAACGCTTCCTGACGGTTTCCTGGATACTGACGATTCTGACCACCTCGGCACTCTACTGGGTCGAGCCGGGGCTGATCGTGCTTGGAATGGTCCTGATCGTGATTTCGAACTTCGGTTACGCGATGGGCGAATCCTTCATCGCCAGTTTCCTGCCGGATCTTGGGCCGCCCGAGCGCCTCGGATGGATCTCGGGTCTGGGCTGGGCATTGGGCTACGTCGGCGGATTGGTGGCCACCGCCTTCGCGCTGGGCCTGCTGGGAGAGGTATCGGCCGAAAATTTCGAGCGCATTCGCTGGGTCGGCCCGTTTGCCGCCGTGTTTTTTCTCGTTGCGGCAGCGCCGACATTCCTGTTTCTGCGCGAGCGCGGCCCGCGCCGGAACGTGGCGGGCCGGTTGCAACTGACCATGGGTTTCCGACGGGTCGCGAAAAGCCTGCGTACGCTGCGCGAACGGCCCGAACTCAGGGATCTTTTCATTTCGATTTTCTTCGTGATGGCGGGGATCTATATCGTCATCTCGTTCACCTTCATCTATGGTTCGCAGGTGATTCAGTGGGACGAGTCGACCCGGGTTGCGATGTTCATCGTGACGCAGATCACGGCGGCTGCTGGTGCACTCGGTTTCGGATGGCTGCAGGACCGGATGGGACCGGTGCCGGTCTACCGGTTCACACTGCTGTTCTGGACGGTTGCGGTGTTGGGAATCTTCCTGACCCCCTGGTTGGCGGAACGTCTGACCGGGATCCTGGGGCGTCCGGTGGAAGCGCAACAGATATTCCTGTTCGTCGGCGCGCTGGCGGGCCTCTGCCTTGGTGCCGCGCAGTCCGCCGGCCGGGCGCTGGTCGCGATGATGGTTCCGAAGGCCGAGGCAGGGCGCTGGTTCGGATTCTGGGGCCTCTCGGGCCGCGCGGCTGCCATCTTCGGCTTGCTGGGTATCGGCCTGTTGCAGCTCTGGCTGGGCCTCGCCAATGCGATTCTGTTCTGCCTGTTATTGTTTCTGGCAGCCTTTGTTGCCACCTTGCGGGTGCGTCTCCCGGTCCACGACGGGCCCCGAATCACGCCTTGATCGGCTATGCTTGAACTGGTTGAACTTGGCGCGAGCATCCATGCAGTAGGGTGCTGTGGGGCAAACAGCGTCGACGGTTATCCGCGTCACCATGGGTTCCCAAGCCTGATGGCGTGGTTCGCTGCGTTCCCTGACACCCTGCGTCTTCATTCAATCGAGCTGGTGCGCAACGCCATCACAGGGAATCCGTGTACCGTTTCCGTTCAAAGCCCGGGCACGTCCGGGACCGAGGTTTCACGATGTGGTTGCCAAGGATTTTCCTGCTGTGCCTGGTGAGTCTGCTGTGCAGTGCGCAGGCGCTGGCGAATCTTCCCGGGGAGGTGACCGCAGCCGCGGAGCGCTACCGATCGGTATTGCTTGAGTCGGGGACACCCCGGATCGTACCCTCCGAGCGCGAGCGGTTGCTGGAAGCAGCCGGTGTCGTGTCGCGGCTGGGACAATGCCGGCAGGCACTGGAACTGCGCAGGCTGGTCCTGCCCCTGCCTGCTTCCGGGTACGCCGACTGGCTGGCCCAGACCGAGGACGCGCTCTGTGCGCGCGATTGGTCCGAGGCCGTGGGGGCAGCGCATCAGGCATACGTTGAGGCGGATACGGATCGCCAACGTTTTCAGGCATTACAGCGCCTGGGACAGGCCGCCGACCAGGACTGGCGTTTCGGGAGTGCCGAGGTGCTGACCGTGTACGATCAGGCGCTTGTCTACGGCAGCGATGCCCGGCTGCTGGCAGAAGTGGCCAGGCTTCGCGAAGAGCAACGCGGTGCGCGCAGCCTCCGGTTGGAAAGGATCGAGGTCGAAAACACAGCCGACGAACCATCGCTCTGCCTGCAGTTCAATCACGAGATGGATTCTCCGCGAGCGCAGCGGTATGAGGATTTCATTCGTGTCGAGCCGCGCTTTGCGCTGCGGTTCCGGCAGCGTGAGGCGCGCGAAATCTGCATCGATGGCGCCGAGTACGGTCGTGACTATCAGGTGGTGATTCTTGCCGGGCTGACCGACAGTGAAGGGCGTGAGCACCCATCGATTCGGCGCGAGCCGGTGCAGGTCAGCGATCGAACCCCAGCGCTGCGTTTCCAGAATCATCTTTATGTCCTGCCGAAGACGGGTGGCGGGGTACCCATCCACGCGATCAACACACCGCAGGCCGCTTTGACCCTGTACCGGATCGACGAGCGGAATCTGGTGACTCCAGGCGTGCGCGAACTTTTCGGGACCGATCTCGGGTCGTGGGCCGAATCGCGGATCGAACAGGAACTGGGTGATCGGATCTGGAGTGGCGCGGCGGAACTCCCGGTCGAGCGCAATCGCGAGCAGCGAGTGGACCTGCCGCTTACCGACCTTTTGCCGGCCATGCGCGGCGTGTACGTTCTGACTGCCGAGGTGCCCGATCGCGAGGAGGAAGCCTGGAGCGACAACCGGCGCGCGACCCAATGGCTCGTGGTATCCGACCTCGGCCTCACCAGCTACCGCGGCAGCGATGGGCTGACCGTGGCCGTGCGCGGGCTCGGCGATGCCCGCCCACGCAGGGCCGTGCAACTGGAACTCTACGCACGCAACAACAGCCGCCTGGCTACGGTAGAGACGGACCGGCGCGGCATTGCACGGATTCCACCGGAGGCGCTGCAGGGTCAGGGAGGGCAGGAGCCCTTGCTGCTGTTTGCCGTGGACACCGAAGGGGACTTCAATTTTCTCGATATCAGTCACAGCCCCTTTGATCTGAGCGACCGGGGCGTCAGCGGCCGGGCGCATCCGGGTCCACTGGATGCCTTTCTTTACACGGAGCGCGGTGTCTACCGGCCTGGCGAGGTCGTGCATGCGGGTCTCCTTCTGCGTGATGATCGTGGGCAAGCGGGTCCCGCGATTCCCCTTACGCTGCGATTGCTGCGCCCTGATGGAACCCTGGCCTGGCAACACGTGGCGCGACCCGATGCCGCCGGAGGGCTTCACCAGCGTCTGTCACTGGCCGCCGATGCCCGCACCGGTCGTTGGCAGTTAGCCGCCTTCGCGGACCCGGAGGCGGACCCGATCGGGCAGACCGCGTTTCAGGTTCAGGCGATATTGCCACCGCGCCTGGAGGCCCGTCTTTCAGGCCTGCCGGAAGGACCGTTCAAGGCCGGAGAGCCCATCGAAGTCCAGCTTCAGGCCGATTACCTGTTCGGTGCCCCGGCGTCCGGTCTGGAAGTCCGTTCGGAATTGAGCATTCGTGCCGATCCGAGTCCCTTTGGCGACTATCCGGGGTACCGGTTCGGCCCTCTGGATGCACCGAACGACCGTGCGCTTGCGAGTCTTCCGGAAACGCGAACCAACGAGTCGGGTCAGGCCGTGATCGCACTCATGATCGAACCCCGGCCCGATCAGACTTCGCCGTTGATCGCGGAACTGCGCAGCGAGGTACTCGACGTCGACGGCCGAGTGGTGACGGCCGTTGCGTCACGGACCGTCGATCAGGCGAGTTCGTACCTCGGAGTTCGTGTGATGGGCGAAGCGGGTTCTGAAGGTCATCCGGTACTCAATGAAGGGTCCGAGGCCCGCTTCGACATTGTCATGCTCGATGCCCACGGTATGGCGCTGGCGGCCGACGAGCTCGAGTATCAGCTGATCGAAGAGCAGATCCGGTACCAGTGGTATCGACAGTATGGTCAGTGGGAATACCGGCGCGAGGTGCGTCAGTATCCGCGCAAGGAAGGAACCTTCACCGTTACGGCGGGGGAACCGGCAAGATTGGCGTTTTCCCTGGATCGCGGGCGCTATCGCCTCGATGTGCGGGACCCACGTTCCGATGCGGTGGGCAGCGGCAGGGTACAGTTGGGCTGGGGTGGAACGCCGGCCCCGGATGATCCACCGGACCGGCTTCTGGTGTCCCATGATCGTGCTGCCTACCTGCCGGGTTCCGAGGCCGTGATTTCCGTGGAAGGAACCTTCGACGGGCCGGGACAGGTGGTGATCGCCAGCGACCGCGTGCTGGATGTACTGCCACTGACGCTGCGCGACGGGCGCGGGCAGGTGCGAATTGACATGACGGCGGAGTGGGGTGCAGGCGTGTATGCGCTGGTCACTGCATTTCGTCCTGATGACGCCGTTTCGGGGCTGGGACCGCGCCGCGCAATCGGCGTGGCCTGGTTGGGCATGGACCCGGCACCGCACTCATTGCCACTCTCGCTGGAAGTGCCGGAACGGATGCGTCCGGAGCAGACCATGGAAATCGAGGTGCGGATCCCGGACCCTATCGAGGGCGAGGCCGTTTATCTGACCCTGTCAGCGGTCGACGAGGGGTTGCTGCAGTTGACCGCACATCCGCCGCCAGAGCCACTTGCTCATTTCTTTGGGCAGCGGCGACTGGGATTGGATGTCCGTGACCTGTATGGGCGGTTGCTCGACGGACGCCGCGGACAGCCGGGCCGGATCGGCAGCGGGGCGGGGGCGCCCGGGCAGGATGGCCTGCTGCAGCCTCCGGTCGAGATCGTCTCGCTGTTCTCGGGTGTCGTTGCGCTCGATGCGCAGGGGCGGGCCCGGATCCCGTTCGAGCTCCCGGTGTTCGAGGGGCGCCTGCGGCTTGACGCGGTGGCCTGGTCCGACCAGCGTCTCGGCGATGCGACGGCGAGCGTGACGGTACGCGACCCGGTTGTGCTGCAGCCATCGCTGCCGCGATTCCTGGGCACCGGGGACCAGACCGAGGCGACCGTGACGCTGTTCAATGCCGAAGGCCCACCAGGGGACTACCGCCTGACGGCACGCACGGGGGGTGCCCTTGAAGCCCGGGAAGCATTCCACGACGTCTCGTTCGCTCCCGGTGAGCGCCGGGTTGTGCGCTTGCCACTGCGGGCAATGGAAGCAGGCATCGGCCACCTGGAACTGGAACTCGAAGGACCCGGTGGCCTTGTCGTGCGGCGCCAGCCCGATCTGCTGGTCCAACCGGCCTTCGCGCGCGAACAACGGCGCCAGGGCGGGCGGGTCAGCGACGGCGACACGACCATGCTCGGCGGTGATCTTCTTGCGCAGCTCATTCCGGATACCATCTCGGCACAACTGAGTCTGGATACGCGGCCGCAGTGGGACGTTGCGGGCCTGATCCGCCAACTGGATCTGTTCCCCTACGGTTGTCTGGAGCAGGTCGCCAGCCGGGCGTTCCCGTTGTTGACGCTGCCGGCTCTGAGCCAGACAACCGGTGGTAGCGAACCCGAACCGCAGCGTGTGCTCGATGCGGTGGCACAGATCCTCGAAAAGCAGCGCGATAACGGATCGTTTACCTTGTGGGGCGGACCCGGAGAAGCGGATGAATGGGTATCGGTTTATGCGCTCGAGTTTCTCGGCGAGGCGCGCAGGCAGGGTGTCCACGTACCCGATTTCGCCTGGGAGCGGGGGCAGCGTTGGCTGCGGACCCTGGTCGAGTATCCGGAGACTCGCGACCCGGGACGCATGGCAGTACAGAGCTATGCGTTGTATGTGCTCGCCCGTAATGGTACCGGGCGCGTGGAGACGGCGCGTTATCTGCTTGAGATGGTGGGCGAACGGCTGCCCGGCGGACTCGCGGCCGCTCAGCTCGGTGCAGCACTGGCCATTGCAGGTGATGCGGTTCGAGCCGAGCGCGCTTTCGCATTGGCACAGCGGCTCGAACGTGGACAGAATCTCGGCGACTACGGCTCCGTGCTGCGCGACCAGGCGGAAATTCTCCGTCTGGCAGCAATGCACGCCCCGACCGCAATCGATCTCGATGCCGCGGTGACCGAGTTGTCTGGACGTTTTGCCGGCGAGCGTTGGCTGTCGACACAGGAGCAGGCTGCGCTGGTGCGGGCGGCGGCGGTGCTGACTGGAGACAGCCGTGCGCTCGATCTGCGCTTGGGTGAGTCTGCCATTCGCAGCGCACAGGGACCGCTGGTGACCGAACCCGATGTCGGCGCCTTGCGCGAAGGCCTGCGCTTGCGCAACGACTCTGGCGAAGCCCTCTGGTTTGCGTTGCTGGTCGACGGACATCCGGAAACGGCGCCGGCACCGTTGGAACAGGGACTGGGCATCCGGCGCGAAATCTTCACCCTGGCCGGTGAGCCGGTGGAACGCGACACGGTCGAACAGGGTGCGGTGCTGGTGGTGGTTCTCGAAGGTCAGGCGCTGGCGCCGGACGTACGGCACCAGTTGCTGATCGAGGATCCGCTGCCGGCGGGCCTGGAAGCCGAGTCGCCCGGTCTCGAAGGCAGCCGGGTTCTGGATGGCCTGGAGTGGCTCGGCGAACGCAGTCCGGTGCGCTACACCGATGCGCTGGACAATCGCTTCGTCGCCGCACTGGACATCGAGCCCCCCGTGCGGGAATTCCGTGTGGCATACACGGTCCGTGCGGTCAGTCCGGGGGCGTACCGCTGGGGTCCGGTTGTGATCGAGGACATGTACAAGCCACGTTTCCGCGCTCGCGGTGAGAGCGGATGGCTGCACGTGCGCAGTCCCTGAACCGGGTGGCCCACAGGCCTGCGGCGGCGGTGCCCGCGCGGCGCCTGCCCCTGCCGGCTGTGCTGCTGCTCGCATCGGTGCTGATTGTGTGTGGCATTGTTGCGATGTTGCTCCTGCTGGATCGGGCGTGGCCACCGCCGTGGGAATCTTCCCTCGAATATTCCACCCGCATTCTGGCCCACGACGGGCAAACACTGCGCCTCTACACCACGCGGGAGGGCTACTGGCGACTTCCAGCGGACCTCGAACGGATCGATCCGCGATTCATCGATCGGCTGATTGCGGCAGAGGATCAACGGTTCTTGCGCCACGCAGGCGTCGACCCGTTGGCGTTGCTGCGTGCCGGAGTTCAGGCCCTTCGGCACCGGCGGATCGTGTCCGGTGCGTCGACACTGACGATGCAGACCGTCCGCCTGCTGGAGCCCCGTCCCCGTCGACTGAGGAGCAAGGCCATCGAAATGTTCCGGGCCTGGCAGATGGAACGACGCATGGACAAGGCAACCATTCTCGAGTGGTACCTGACGCTTGCGCCATACGGGGGTAATCTGCAGGGGCTGACGGCTGCCAGCCAGTTCTATTTCGGCAAGGAACCCACCTACCTGACCCTGGACGAAAGTGCGCTGCTGATCGCGCTGCCGCAAGCGCCGGAGGCACGCAGACCGGACCGCCACCCCGAAGCGGCCAGAATCGCCCGTGACCGGCTGCTCGAGCGATGGCAGCGACAAGGGGATATCGATCGTCAGGCCTTCGCGGCCGCAAGCGCCAGTCCCGTTGTCGATCGCCGCATGCCGACCCCGCAACTGGCTCCACACCTGGCCG
>JAABSN010000338.1 GCA_011390385.1 Thioalkalivibrio nitratireducens
GTGCGCACCGCCTTGCTGCCGTCGAGCAACTTGCGGCCTGCCGCATCGCTCACGACCCAGCGCAGCGTGCCGGACGCCGCCTTCAGCCGGTCACTGGTGATATGCACTTCGACTGTCCCCGCCTTGACATCCTCGAGGCCACTGACCAGTACCGGGGCGAAGAAATGCCGTGCCATGTATTGCAGCGCCTTCCAACGGCCGTGATAGTCGATCGAGGCCCAGCTTGCCACCGGCCAAACATCGTTGAGCTGCCAGTAGAGCGTGCCCATGCCGCGCGGCATGCTGCGACGCCAGTGCTCACAGGCGTACTTGATGGCCATGCCCTGCAGGATCTGCGAGGCCCAGAGGGTCATCTCGAAGGAACAGGGCAGCCGGAACCAGTCAAGCATGTACTGCATGATCGTGGTGTTGCCGATGCCGGAACGCTGGTGATGCTCCATCACCGCCGTGGTGACGTTGCGATCCGCGGGCGCGGTATAGCCGTAGACGGTCTTCGGTTCCGGGAACGACTGGAAGCCGAACTCGCTGTTGAAGCGGTGACCGCAGGTGCGGTACCACTCGAATGGCTTTTTCCCATGCCAGACATCCCACAAATGCGCATCGCCGCAGTCGGGATTATTGTAGTTGGTCCGGTCGCCATGCGGGGAATGCGGACTGCTCGGCCAGTAGTCCGTGGACGGATCAAGTTCGCGCACCACATCGCCCAGTAACGTATCGAAGAGCACACCGTATTCCTTGAAGCCGATATGCCGTGGTGTCGGCTCGTGCCGGACGGCCTGCTGCTCCATCTCGTTGTTGCCGCACCAGAGCGCGAGGCTGGGGTGATGCCGCAGGCGCCGCACGTTGTCACGCGCCTCGGCCTCGACATTCTTGAGGAAGGCCTTGTCCCAGACGGGATAGGCCATGCAGGCGAACATGAAATCCTGCCACACGCAGATACCCAATTCATCGCAGATGGCGTAGAAGCAGTCATCCTCATAGATGCCCCCGCCCCACACACGCAGCATGTTCATGTTGGCCGCCGCCGAATCCGCGATCAGCCGGCGGTAGTCCGCCGGCGTGCGACGCCCCAGCAGGGCATCGGCGGGAATCCAGTTGGCTCCCTTGGCGAAGAACGGGACGCCGTTGACGACAAACTGGAAGGATTCGCCCCATTCATCCGCGTGCCGATCCAGCCGCAGTGTGCGCAGGCCGATGCGCTTGCTCTGCATATCGAGCACCGCCCCATCGCCGTCCAGCACCTCGACGTCAACGTCGTAAAGCGGCTGATCCCCCAGGCCATTGGGCCACCAGAGCCGCGGCTTGGCAATCGGCAGCTCCACGCGCACGGTCTTGCCACGCACGGCCACCTGCTGCTCAGCCACCACGACCTCCAGGTCGCGCACGCTCACGCGCACCGTGAGCGACCCGCGCGCCGTCTTATCAAGCCGCACGCTAACGCCAAGCGACACCGGGCTTTCCGCATTCCGCAGTCCGCCTTCCGCATTCGCATGCGTCTGCGCGATAGCCACATCCTCGAGTCGCGCCACACTGTAGCCGACAATCCGGATCGCGCGCCAGATGCCACAGGTCGCCAGGATCGGGCCCCAGTCCCAGCCGAAGTTGCATGCTTCCTTGCGCACAAAGGCCGGATAGGCGTCCGGGTGCGACTCCCCGACACGGGAATAGAGCGCCCGCTGCTTGAAGCAGGTGCGGGTGTAGTCGTTGACCGACCGGAAGCGCACCCGGATGCTGTTCAGCCCCGTCTTGAGCAGCGGTTTGACATCCCATTCATAGGTGCGATGCATGTTCTCGGTGGAGGCGACCGCAGTGCCGTTGATTTCCACATCGGCGAAGGTATCGAGCCCCTCGCACTGCAACAGCAGATGCTCCTCGCGCAACAGGGCAGCCGGCACCTTGAAGGTGCGTGTGTAGTCCCAGTCGGCCTCGCCGACCCACTGCACCTGCTGCTCGTTCTCGCGGTCGTACGGGTCCGGCACCTGCTTGGCCCGCACCAGTTCGGTCATCACATCCCCCGGCACCGTGGCCTTCAGCGAGACCGCCCCCTTTACCTGCGCCAACGCCCATTTCCCATTCAGATCTAATAGTTGCATTATCGCCTTCTCTTTCTGCTGTCAAAGCCGCCCACCGACCTTGTGTCGGTGGAGGCTAACGTTGAGCGAAGCGGTGCCCGCCCCCCTAATTCAACTTCCTTCACCACCGGCACAAGGCCGGTGGGATCGAACACGTTTACCCGTTACGCATCTTCTCGCAGTAATATTTCACCAGTTCCCATTCCGCCCCCGGCGGTATGCGGTGATCCGGACAGGGAATGTAGCCGCCGAGATCAACCAGCTCGCGCAGGCGATTCACTTCCGCATCCACCGCCGCCCGGTCACGCGCGAAGACGTTCTTGTTCATGCCGCCGACCCCGCGCAGGTCCTGGCCATATTGCGCGCGCCAGGGGGCGATGCTGGCCTCCCAGGTGCCGACCTCGATCGGGAACATGGTGTTGACGCCATTTGAGAGCCAGGTCGGGATCAGCGAGTCGATCATCCCGTCGCAATCGAGCGAGACGATGTCGATGCCGTGCGAATTCGCCAGCTCGGTGATGCGCTTGTAATGCGGACCGACCTTCTCGTCGAATACCGTCGGGATCACCAGCGGCCCGTTCTTGAAGCAGATGTCCTCCCAGAAATGCAGGAAGTCGAACGTCGCGCCGCTCTCCAGCGCGTACTTGACGTTCTGGTAGCACAACTCGGCGTTGGTGTCGATGATCTCGTCATAGAGCACCTCGTCGTCACAATAGATGTAGCTGCTGCCCTCGACGCCGACAATGTTGCGGATGTTGCCGAAAAGGCTGCCGGCGTGCAGCCCGTAGAGGTAGTCACGTTCATCTGCCTGCAGGAAGTCGAGTCCGCCTTCGGAAAAGCGAATCATCTTGTCATTGGCCAGCACCCGGGCATTGGTCACCCGCTCCTCGCTCCACTGGTAGCGGAACTTGTACTGCTCGTCCCAGCTTTGGCGGTCGGTGAGCGTGTGACTGATCTCGGCCGGGATGCTACCGGCCCCCGGCTTCTGGCAAAGCACGACGCCATTATGATCCATCACGTGCTGGGTACCATCCTCCAGCGTCTTGATGACCTCGCGCTCGAACCCGGGCTTGAGTCCTGCATTCGGCGAGAACATGCATTGCCAGTTGAAATCCCAGCCCAGCATGGCATTGAGTTCATAGTCGGCCGGATTGCCATCGCCATGCGCCTTGACCAGCGCCTCGGTAATATGGCCTTCCGCCGCCCATTTCTGCAGCGTCTCGCGCCAGTAACCGAAATGCACCAGCGGCATCCGGTCATAGGCTTGATATCGCAACACCGCCAATGCCCGCTCCCGATTCGTCATCGTTTTCATGTGTCTCCCTGTTTCTGATTCAATTGGTGCTGTAGGCTACGCGAACCCCCATGCACATGAAAGCAGAAAATTGCCAACCAGTAACTTCAATTTTCAACACTCTTAAA